>NZ_SMMD01000749.1 GCF_009711475.1 Fulvivirga aurantia | reverse complement strand
AGTAAAGGTATTGGTCTTGCCACAGTAGAGTATCTGCTAAAAGAGGGAGCCACTGTAGTAGGGTGGGGTAGAACCAAGCCAAATCTTGTCAATGATCAATTCAAATTTGTCAAGACGGATGTTCGTGATTTTAAATCTGTTGAAAACGCTTATCACCAGACCATAAGTGAAGTTGGTGAAGATATTTCTATACTTATAAACAATGCCGGTCTTGGATTTGAAGGATATCTCGATGAGATGGACATGGATCGCTGGCATCAAATGTTCGAAACCAACGTAGATGGTATTTTTTACTGCTCCAAATTACTCATTCCAAATATGAAGGAGCATGATTTGGGTCATATCATTAATATTTCATCTATTGCGGGAACAACCGGTATTCCCGGTATGTCTGCTTATTGTGCCACAAAGCATGCCGTGAGAGGCCTTTCTCATTCCATGTACAAAGAGTTGAGAAACTATGGCATAAAAGTTACCTGTATCTATCCGGGCTCCGTGAAAACCAACTTTTTTGATGAGATAGATTCAGTAGAGGCCAATGATAATATGATGCAGCCTGAAGATATTGCCTCGTCAATTATTCATTGTCTCAAGTCATCAGATAACTACCACCATGTAGATATTGAAGTGAGACCACTTCGCCCTAAAGGAAAGAAATAAGATTAAAATCTACTTTTATGTTTGAGCACCTGTTTCTCTGCCCTTATTGCAATGCTGAGATATCGATGTTGCTAGACCCTTCTGTGAGCGCACAGACTTACATCGAAGATTGCGAAGTGTGTTGCAATCCTATAAAAATTAGCTATCGATTTGAGCAAACAGAGTTGGTAGAGTTCTCAGCCGTCTCGATCGAGCAGTAGCCTAAGCTACTCTCTCTCTTCCTGCTTCCATGATGGCATACTGCTTTATATTCTGATACTCTTTATCATCTAAAGTGCTCAAAGCAGCTCCGGAGTTTGCGGGTTCAAAATTGCCTTCGTTTTCCCACCAATCGTTAGCCATATGTCGGGCCTTTGATTTATCCACATCAAAGAGATGGATGTAAGAGTCAGAAACCATCCAGGGTTTGTCAACCGTGCTGTGCTTGTCGAATATCATAGACCTCATTTGAGTGGCTGTATTGTCCTGGTTTTTAAAATGAGAAATAGTGTATGACATCGTCTCAGGCTCTGTCATGATATTATCCCAAAATTTTCTTGACTTTACAACCTCTGAGGTGGTGAGTAAATAGCCAAAGCCTTTTTCAATCGGCTCATTGCTTATATCGCACGTAGCTTTAAACGACTTTTTCTTCTTACCGAAGATTTTACTTATAAATGACATGTTGTTTTGTTTTTGAGTTTTAACCTGTTGTAAAAATACTTTACGTCAACAAATCAACAAAGTTTAGTCACATCTATGGCTTATTTTTCTCCTCAATGGCCTCATATCGAGTTAAAAACTCTTCTAATCGCTCAGCGGGAAGCTTTTTGGCTATGATCTTCTTATCTCTGTCCAATACATAAATTGTAGGAGTAGTCGTAGCATCATATAAAGTCTGGTAGGGTTGTGTAAAAGTTCTCGGACCATTTACGGTTACCCAATTCATGTCCATGTCTTTAATATAGTCCTTCATTTTAACCAAAGATGTGTCTGCAGATACTGCAAATACCTCTACATCAAAATCTGTCTCATTATAAAACTTAACCAGTTTAGGGGTCTCTTTCTTGCAATGCCCGCAGTCCGGGTCAAAGAAATAAATTACGGTGTAGGCATTGGGTATATCATAGAGTACACGTCTCTGCAGGTTTTGATCCTGCATGATTAGGTTTGGCGCTTTATTACCCACAAGGCTATTTCGCAGTTGATCTGCACGGTCTCGTAAATTGTTTTTCAATTGATTATTTGCCCAATAATCCATTTCTCCTGAAGCAAAATACTTATCAAAAAGGTGAACATAAACCTTGTCTAAGCCCATTATTTCAGGGTACTGGTATTTAATCACTGCCGTCCACACTGCATATTTATAAGTATCCTGGTTTGTCTTTGCTTGAGCCACAAGAGCATCGATTTCTTTGATGAGGGAGTCGGGCTGCTGCAAGACGAGCTTGTCTAAGTAGTTGTTGTATTTTTCCTGATAAACAGGATTGGCCAGCCTGAGCATCACCGGATCAGATAGGTCGAAATAATCCCAATAGTGCGATTTGTAATAATTGTATTTATAAGTCTGCTCGTCTGTTCCTTCCGGTGCTTCCGGTACCTCAATGCGCTTATTGGCTTTGTGTATTTTAGAAATAATTGCATCAGGGTGCGCATCAATGAGCTCCTGCTGATGGGCCATTACTTTTGTATTCAACGCATCCAGGGCTTCCCTTGCACCAGCTAGTTCATCTGGTGCTGAGGTGCTGTCTCTTATGATCTCTATAAAAGGTTGAGCTTCCTTATTTCTTTCTGCGTTGTATTTTAAGTCATTGAAATACAGTTTGTTATCCTTATCTCCTGACACCTGCATATTGAGCACATAATCAGGCTTGTTAGCTTTAAGCGTAAAATGCTGATCATCGCCTATGGGAAAATCAAATAACCTCGTTTTGCCTAATACAAGAAAATAGATTCCTTTTTCTAGTGTCTCATTACCTTGAAAACTAAACTCACCATTGGCATTTGCCATGGCTGTATCTTTCACGTAAGTGCTTTCGCCAAAGAAATTACCTAGCAGCACTGTCGTGTCGGCTAATCCACTAATCTCAAATTTGAGATCATAACCTGTTTGGCCGTGGCTGGTAAAAGATATTATAAATAAAGAGATAGCTACTACGTACTTGTATAATGTCATTGCTTCAAATTGTAAATGCTTTAAACGACTACTTGTCTTTGCAAAGTTCCCAAAAATGCTGCGACTAATTTACTATAAGATTACTTTTCGTAAAACCTGAGCCGAGCCATATTAATCAAAATTGTTGCCATTGTTGTATTGAGTTAATTAGATTTGTCGTTGATTCAGTGCTATGTCAGTAAGAGTAACCAATCTCACAAAAATTTTCGGAGAACAGAAAGCTATCGACTCGGTTTCGTTTGAGGCGAAAGAAGGTCAGATATTAGGTTTTCTCGGTCCAAATGGTGCTGGCAAATCCACCACAATGAAGATTGCCACTACCTATCTACCACCTACGTCCGGTAGGGTAGAGGTTTGCGGGTTTGATGTTGAAAGTGAGCCAGAAAAGGTAAGAGCAAGTATTGGCTATTTGCCGGAGCACAACCCCCTGTACCTGGAGATGTATGTGAGAGAGTATCTCTCCTTTGTTGGTGGTCTGCACCAGTTATCAGGCAAAAGACTCAATAATAGAATTGATGAAATCGTGGTGCTTTGCGGACTTACCAAAGAGCAAAATAAAAAAATAGAGGCGCTTTCTAAAGGTTATAGACAACGTGTAGGTCTGGCTCAGGCATTGATACACGATCCTAAAGTGCTTATTCTAGATGAGCCCACCACCGGTCTGGATCCCAATCAGATCATTGAAATTAGAAATCTTATAAAGGCAATAAGTAAAGATAAAACCGTCATTTTTAGTACACACATAATGCAGGAGGTGCAGGCCCTTTGCGATCGTGTAGTGGTAATTAATAATGGGAAACTTGTGGCCAATGATGCTATAGAGCAGCTAAAAACCAGCGCTAAGAAGGTTGTGATTGTGCATGTAGAATTTTCAGAAGTTGTTGATGCTAAGAAGTTGAAAGTGATTGATGGCGTAAAAGAAGTGAAGCATTTGCAGGATGGTAAATTTACCTTGAGCAGTGACCCATCTATGGATATACGACCATCTATTTTTAAGTTTGCCACCGAAAATGAAGTGACCCTTGTGGGCATGTCTCAGGAAGAGGTCACTATGGAAAATATCTTTCAGGATTTGACTAAATCAGACAATACCTAATGTTTCAAATACTATCCAGAGAGGTAAGTAGTTTTTTAAATTCTCTAATCGCTTATGTAGTGGTAAGCGTTTTTCTCACAGGCATAGGTCTACTCATGTGGGTGTTTCCCGAAACTTCTGTTTTGGCATATGGGTATGCAGATATGGAGACATTATTTGCACTTGGCCCATTTGTGTTTATGTTTCTGATACCGGCCATAACAATGCGCATGTTTGCGGAAGAGAAAAAAGCAGGAACACTTGAGCTACTACTCACAAAACCTCTCAATGATTGGCAGATTATTTTAGGTAAATACCTGTCTGGTGTCGTGTTGGTTGTTTTTGCACTTGTGCCTACACTCATCTATTACTATTCGGTTTATCAGTTGGGTAATCCTGTGGGTAATGTAGATAGTGCTGGTGTTGCCGGTTCCTACATAGGTCTTTTGTTGTTAGGTAGTGTATTTACAGCAATAGGTGTGTTTTCCTCACTGATTAGCACCAATCAGATCGTATCATTTATTGTAGCGGTTTTTTTATGTTTTATCCTGTACTCGGGGCTTGAATCGATGGCTGCGGTAAATGTCTGGGGGTCGCTGTCATTATTTTTGGAGCAATTAGGCCTTGCCTATCATTATAGAGCGATGAGCAAAGGATTATTAGATACGAGAAATATCATTCATTTCTTAAGTGTAATCACCGTCATGTTATTACTCACAAAACTAGTTTTAGGCAGTCGTAGATGGTAAACTGGAAAAGTAAACGTTTAGAAGATTTCTTAAAACTGGCTATTGGTCTTGTGGTGGTCATAGTGCTTAATATGATCGCTGAAGAATATTTTGTACGTATAGACCTCACAGAAGAGGGCAGGTATAGCATCAAAGAGCCCACTAAAGAAATGCTCCGCGAGTTGGATGATGTGGTTTATGTTGAAGTGTACCTCGATGGTGAGTTAAATGCCGGGTTTAAACGACTAAAAAAATCAATAGCAGAAACGCTGGAAGAATTTCGCATCTACAGCGGGAGAAACATTCAATACGCTTTCAATGATCCTACTTTGGCTATGAGTCAAAAGGCCAAAGGAGAATTTATGAGGCAGCTCATGCAACAGGGCATACAGCCAACTAACATTATTGATAACCAGGATGGGCAGCGAATCGAGCGACTCGTATTTCCCGGAGCCTTGGTGTCATATGGAGGAGCAGAAAAAGGCGTGATGCTTTTAAAAGGAAATCAGTCTCTATCAGCAGAGCAAAAGCTTAATCAGTCGATAGAAAATGTGGAATATGAGCTGGCGTCAGCCATTAAGGAGTTGACGAGTCTGGAACGTAAATCTGTTGGCATTGTCAAAGGGCATGGTACCCTGACTACCCTCGAAACGGCCGGGTTTAGAAATGCATTAAATGAGCGGTACAATGTGAGGGATGTACTCATTAATGAAGCATTGAACAAAGTGGATGCCCTGATTTTAGCTAAGCCAACCAAGCCATTTACTGAATTAGAAAAATATCATTTAGATCAATACCTCATGTCTGGCGGGAGTGTGCTTATGTTGATAGATAAGCTCAATGTCAATATGGACAGTGTAGCTAGTGAACACAATTTTTCGTTTCCATATGAGCTTAATCTTGATGATCAATTATTTAAGTATGGAGTTAGGGTAAATAGTGATCTCGTGCAGGATAATACATCAGGTGTTTACCCAATTGTGGTGGGTAATATGGGTGATCAGCCACAAGTAAATTTATTGCCATGGCCATTTTTTCCGGTGATTAATCGCTTTGCTGACCACCCGGTCACAAAAAATTTGAATACAGTACTGGGTAGGTTTATGAATTCTGTAGATACAGTAGCGCTGAAAGGAGTGAAGAAAACGCCTTTGCTTATGACTTCAGACTATTCTCGAACAGTTACAGCTCCTGTAAAGGTCTCTATACAAGACCTAAGAAAAAACCTTGGTCCCGAGGTGTTTAACCAACAAAATGTGCCACTTGGTTGGTTGCTTGAGGGTCGATTTACATCACTATACAAGAATAGGTTTAAGCCTGAAGGAGTGGAGGAAGAAGCTTTTGTTTCAGAATCATCATCTAAGGCAAAGCTGATTGTAATTGGCGATGGTGATCTTGCCAAAAATGAAATTAATCCTAACACGGGGCAACCACAACCTTTGGGTTACGATCCATTTTTAAATGAAACATTTGCCAATGAAGAACTCCTGATGAATGCGCTCGCTTATATGGTAGAAGATGCAGGACTTATTCTGGCAAGAAATAAGGAGGTTAAAATCAGGCCGCTCGACTCCGTGAAAGTGAAAAATGAAAAGCTTAAATGGCAAATGATCAATTTGGTCTTGCCAATAGTAGCGTTGCTTTTATTCGGTGTGGTTAGGTTTTATCTCAGAAAGAAGAAGTATTCAAAGTTTGATACACAGCAATAATGCAGGAGAAGAAGAATAAAAAACTCGCTGTAATATTAATCGTATTGGTCGCAGTTGCCGTGATCATACATTTCACAACAGGAGATCAGGATAGGATTGACGTTGATAAATCACTATTCGCTTACGATGACGTATCTCAAATAGATGAGGTGCGCATAGAATTGCCTTCCGAAACTGTCACTTTAACCTATGCCAAAGGTATGTGGAGCGTAAATGGTAAACATAAGGCTGACCCTCAGCGTGTAAAAGTATTGTTTGCTGTTGCCAAACAAGTAAGTGCGAGGAGGCCTGTAGCAAAACAGCAGGCTGATAGCTTATCACAGACTATGCATAGCTCAGGCACTTCAGTGACTTTTCTTCAGCAGGGTGAGAAAGTACATAAATTTGATGTTTTGGGTGACGAGTCAAGGTCACTTACTTATATGACTAGTGAAGATGCTGAGGAAATTTACCTGACAGAAATCCCGGGATACCGTAGCTATTTGGCTGGTATTTTCACTGTAGATGCCAATGGATGGAGAGACCCATTAGTGTTTGATATCAACTGGAGAAACATGCAGCGAGTTACCATGCACTACCCTGGCCGGGAGGACGACAGCTTTGACATAATTTATAATGATAATATGTATCAGGTAGAGCAAATTAATGATACTGACACAACCCGACTCTTCGATACTTTAGATGACATTGCCAGATTATACCTTAATGATTATTTAGACCCCTCTGAAGTAAAAGCCAATCAGGGGCTAATTGATGAGCATCTGGCTACCATTATTGTCGAAGATGTGGGTAAAAATACCAGTTCACTGGAGGTTTTTGGT
>NZ_SMMD01000171.1 GCF_009711475.1 Fulvivirga aurantia | reverse complement strand
CTGACTCATCAGATTTATGATCGGGTCAAAATCTTCTTTTGGTAAATCAGTTTTGCCGTAAATCCCAAATATATAATCTGTAATTTCTTTTAGCTCAACAGAAGTTAACATGTTTTTTTGCTCGGCTACATAAGCTTCGCAGATCATACCTATGGCAATGGCTTCACCATGCAGTAGTTGCGAAGGTGTTTCGAGATAGAAACTTTCTATGGCGTGCCCTATAGTATGTCCAAAATTGAGAATTTTTCTCAACCCTGCTTCCTCGGGGTCTTCTTCTACTACTTTCACTTTGATAGCAACCGATTGCTGGATTAGTTTTTCAAAATCCAATTCATCAAATGCATGGACCTTAATTTTATTCCATTGATTTTTATCAGCAATAATTGAGTGTTTTATTATTTCGGCAAAACCGGAGCGTAACTCTCGCTTTGGTAGGGTGTTCAAAAATTTTGAATCAACTAGTACCATTTTTGGGTCTTTAAATAATCCGATATGATTTTTAAAGCCTTTGAAGTCGATGCCTAATTTGCCGCCTACACTGGCGTCTACCTGAGATAGTAAAGTAGTCGGGATGTTGATAAAATCGATACCTCGCTTATAGGTAGAGGCGCCAAAACCACCCATATCTCCGATTACACCCCCACCAAGATTTATCATGAGACTTTTTCTATCTAAGCCATATTCTGTCATTTTTTCCCAAATGTCACTACAGGTGTCTAAAGTCTTATTTTTCTCACCGCTTTTAATCGCGATTATTTTAGCCTCTTTTAATACATTATTCAGTAGCGGCAGGCAGTG
>NZ_SMMD01000794.1 GCF_009711475.1 Fulvivirga aurantia | reverse complement strand
TAGAGCACAAGTAGCTATCTGGGAGAATGATGGAACCACAGAGGTAGCATGCAATAGATATGTAAACAATGATGATGATGTGTCAATCACGGCCCTGGGTCTCACACCAGGCAACACCTACTACATCTCTGTGGATAATAACTACAGTGGGTATCGAGGCACGTTTACACTTTGTTTAACAGATGCTGCTGATTATGACTTTTACGAAGGAGCGTATGAAATAAACGACCTGGATAACTGGTGCTCTGCAGATGGCGAATTTACAACCATAGGAGCAACAGGTGACCAAAATGCGGCAAGCTGCTGGAATACTTCACCAAATTATAACCGCTGGTTTAAGTTTACTGCTGTATCTTCCAATGCTACTATTGAAGTGCAAAGAGGTGGTTCGTTAGGAACGATTAGAAGAGTAAATCTGGCACTTTTCGAAGCTAACGGCACTACGGAAATAGCATGCGCAAGATATGTGAATAATGATGACAATGTAAGTATTGCGACTTCTGCACTCACACCTGGCAATACATACTATATTTCAGTAGATAACAACTATAGTGGCTATAGAGGAACATTTACGCTATGTGTAGATAACATTAGCCAAACTTATTACTCTATTGCAAGTGGCGCCTGGAATAACGGAAGCAACTGGTCATTGGTTAGTCATGTCGGACCTGCCTCTGGCAGTTACCCTACCATTGGCGACCTGGCACGAATTGAAGGTCACTCGATGACAATTACATCTAATGAAGACCTGGCTGAAGTTAGACTCAATGCTGCTTCAAATAACACAGGTCTTACGGTAAGTAATGGTACACTTGATCTTGATGGCAGACTAATGCTTACCAACCCAGGCAATAACTTTAACCTTAATCTTACCTTCTCAAACAGTACCGTCAATGTTGGCAACGATTTTACAGTTAATAGAAATGGAGGTACAGCCACTGTCACAGCGACAATCAGCAATAGTAGCGTAAATATCAGTGATGACTTCGGTATTTTTTCTACAGCTGGTACGGGAGACAACACGATCAATATAAGTACCCTTTCTAATCTCTTGATTGGTGGAGAGCTTATTTTAAATAATACCGGAGGGCCAAGGTCTTTAATTTCTGTCGATAATTCTAACTTAACAATAAGTGATAACCTGGCTTATACCGCTTCTGCTGATAACCTGGTTGAGCTTTCATTGTCAACTGGTGCAGACCTCTATTTGGAAGGTGATATACAAAGAGGTTCACCTGCTTATGGAGATCTTTCCAGTAGTGGTAATTCTAGTGTTCATTATAGAGGCAGCACCCCACAAATACTAGCAACGGGAGGTAGCGGAACGGGAGATGCCATTACGTATGAATCATTAGTTATTAACAATAGTAGTAGCCTCTACCCACAGGTATCTCTTGGTGGTGCATTAGATTTTTCAGGAACATTGACACTAACAGATGGTGTAGTATTATCTTCAAATAGTAATCTATTCACCTTTCTAGCAGGGTCATCAGTCGGTAGTGGCTCGAACAGCAGCTTTATTGCAGGACCTGTGAGAAAAATTGGTGACACACCATTTACATTTCAAATTGGAGAGAATAATAAATGGGCTCCTTTAGAAATAAGCAACATTACAGGTGACGCAGCTACTGAGTTTACTGCGCAGTATTTCAACAATGCGCATAGCGATATTGGGAGCATCAAATCACCAGACCCTAATGGAGACATGACTGCGGTAAGCTCTGTTGAGTATTGGGAGCTAGACAACACTGGCACACTATCAGCAACTGATCTCACCCTGCACTGGAAAGATCAAGCAGCCAGTGGTATAACTGATTATTCAACATTAAATATCGCCCATTATGATGGTGCTGAGTGGGAAAATTTGGGGCAAGATGCGATACAAGCCACAGATCCTGGGAGTATTACTGTTACTAATGTTGCCTCATTTAGTCCATTTACATTTGGAACAACAGGCACCAACCCTCTTCCTGTGGAATTATTAAACTTCGAGGGGTTTGTTAAAGATGAAGTGGTCTCCCTTAATTGGTCTACGGCCTCTGAAGTAAATAACGAGCGATTTGATATACAACGTTCTGTCGATGGTGTCAACTTCGAAACAATAGCTGCCATAGCCGGAAAAGGTGATAGTCAGAAATTAATTAACTATGACTATACAGATATAAACCCAATCTTTGGCACGAGCTATTACAGATTACAACAAGTAGATTTTGATGGAGATATTAACCATAGCCCTATTATCTCTGTAAACTTTGAAATAGCAGAAATCAATATTCATCCTAACCCGGTTGATGAAGAGACATTTCGGGTACAATTGAAAGTCGGCTCACAGGGCGTGGTAAAAACAAGTATCATTAGCCCGGATGGAAAAGTTATACAATCAAAATCATTTGAATTTGAGCCTTCCTCTTTTCAGGAGATAAAAATGAGTACAGAATACATTCCTTCTGGCATATATCTCCTAAAAGTAAACATGGACAATGCGACCTTCATAAAGCGTCTAATGATCAAATAGAAGCTGATTTTACTATGACCAGCCCGACAAAAATGTTAATTTTAGAAAAATCAACAAAGCATGTCAGGCTGGTCTACTTTCACCAAAAAAATTAATGTAAAGGCTGATATAAACCAGCTATATAAAGCTTGGGCGACTCAAAGCGGTATAGAGAAATGGTTTTTGAGAAGTGCTGTTTATACAAAGCCAGACGACAATGTAAGGGCTAGAGACGAATACATCCAAAAAGGTGATAAATACTTATGGCATTGGCATGGATTCCCTGACTCAGTGAGGGAAGAACAAGAAGTTATTTCTGCCAATGGCAGAGATGAAATAGCTTTTACGTTTACGGGTGATTGTTTGGTTACTGTAAAGCTTACCCGCTATAATGATCAAACTATTGTTTCCCTAACACAAAGTAATATTCCGGAAGATAATAACCCCGACACCAACCTACACATTGGCTGCGGTGAAGGCTGGACTTTTTATTTAGCAAACCTTAAATCTATCATTGAGGGAGGCATAGACCTCAGAAATAAAAGCCTTGACATTCAGGGCGTAATAAATTCGTAATCTGTCGTTAGTTAATAAGCCGCTTATCTAAGATAAAAACCATTGACTTAGAATGACCTCTAAGAAAAGTCAATTTTCATCAATGAATACTTATCTTTATTAGTTAATACTAAACAAATCAAACAATGAAAAAATTACTTTTATTGCTACTGGTTGCGTCTACCCAGTTTTCGCTGGCGCAGACAAAGCTGGTTGAGAAGGTGAAGCAGAAAGACGGAAAGCTTGTAATCCCTTATGAAAAATATGTTTTGGATAATGGCCTGACATTGGTCATCCATGAAGATCATTCAGACCCGGTAGTGCACGTTGATGTGACTTATCATGTGGGATCTGCCCGTGAAGAGCTTAATAAATCTGGTTTTGCTCACTTCTTTGAGCATATGATGTTTCAAGGCTCTGAAAATGTCGGTGATGAAGAACACTTTAAGTTTGTAACAGAATCAGGTGGAACACTCAATGGTACCACCAATAGAGATCGTACAAACTATTTTGAAACAGTACCTAGCAACCAACTTGATGTAATGCTTTGGTTAGAAGCTGACAGAATGGGCTTTTTATTACCGGCTGTTACTCAGGAGAAGTTTGAAGTACAACGCGCTACAGTAAAAAATGAAAAAGGACAGAATTATAATAACAGACCTTATGGCCTTTTCAGAGAGGTAAATGCTGCTGCACTCTATCCATACGGTCACCCTTACTCCTGGTTGACAATAGGTAAGCTAGAAGACCTGGACCGTGTTGATGTTTCTGACCTTAAAAAGTTTTTCTTAAGATGGTATGGTCCAAATAATGCTACCATTACTATTGGTGGTGATGTAGAGCCAAAAGAAGTAGTAAGAAAAGTTGAGAAATACTTCGGCACCATCCCAGCCGGACCAGAAGTAGATCCATTAGAAATTGAGCCTGTAAGTATAGATAGCGATCGCTACGTATCTTATGTAGATAGCAATATCAGATTCCCACTTCTATTATTTACTTACCCTACGGTACCAAGATACCACGAAGATGAGCCTGCACTAGACTGTCTTGCAGAAATTCTAGGTACAGGAAAAAGTTCTTATTTCTACAAGCAATTTGTGCTAAATCAGAAAGCTATACAGGCCAGTGCCTTCCACCCAACGAGTGAGCTTGCTGGAGAATTTACCATGTTTACGTTACCATTTCCCGGCCAAACACTAGCTGATTTTGAGCAGGAAATAAGAAACATACTTGTAGATTTTGAGAACAACGGTGTGACTGATGAAGACATTGCTAAGTTTAAAGCAAACTACGAGTCGAATACAATCAATGGACTCGCCAGTGTACGAGGAAAAGTAAGCCAACTTGCTGCTTATGAAACATTTAGAAACGACCCTAATTTCATCGAGAAGGATCTTGAAAGGTACCTGGCCGTGACTAAGGAAGATGTAATCAGAGTATTTAATAAATACATCAAAGGTAAGCCTGCCGTTATCCAAAGTGTGCTTCCAAATGAGGAGACTGAGCCGGCAAAACCTGACAATTATGAACCAGCGGCTGAAGGAAACAATCCATTCCCTCAAACCAACTACGCAGGACTTGAGTACACCAGACCTGAAGGTGATGCATTTGACAGAAGCAAAAAGCCTGTACCAGGACAGAGTCCATTGGTAAATGTGCCGGAAATCTGGAGAGAAGAGTGGAAAAATGGAATTGAAATAATAGGAACTGAGAGCAACGAAATTCCTACAGTGGCGATTCAGCTTACACTAAATGGTGGACATCAGTTAGATGCTAACGACCCAACAAAGGCTGGTCTAGCTCAACTTACAGCATCTATGATGAATGAAGGCACTGAGAATTTAACTTCTGAGGAGTTTCAGGAAGAGCTAAGAAAAATTGGTAGTTCTATTGGTATTTACGCTGGTCAAAACAGCACTGTTATCACCATGAACTCGTTGGTTAAAAACGTAGATAAAACTTTAGAATTGCTTGAAGATGCACTTCAAAATCCACGTTTCGATCAGGCCGACTTCGACAGGTTAAAAAAACAGCAGATAGAAGGTATCAAGTCAAACGAAACAGATCCTTCTGCTATCGCATCATTTGTTTACAACAAGCTCTTATTCGGAGATAACCATATTTTCTCTGTACCATCAGCTGGACTTGCTGAAACTGTTGAAAATATCACTCTTGATGATATTAAGGCGTTTTACAAAAGCTATTACTCTCCAAGCGTAGGTGAACTAGTAGTTGTAGGTGATGTATCTAAATCTGAGATTTTACCTAAACTAGATTTTCTTAAAAACTGGACCGGCCCGAGTGTAGATATGCCGGAACTTACTTTCGAAGATGATAGAGAGAAAACTAAAATCTACTTGGTGGACAAAAAAGGTGCTCCTCAATCACAAATAAGAATAGGTTACCTTACTGACCTTACTTATGACCCGACCGGTGACTATTACAAAGCTTATCTGATGAACTACAATCTAGGTGGCGCTTTCAATAGTAGAATAAACCTGAAGTTAAGAGAAGAAAAAGGTTGGACATATGGCGCAAGATCTTACTTCGATGTAGATGATAACCCAGGGCCTTACACAGCGCTTGCAGGAGTGAAGGCAGAAGCTACTGATAGCTCTGTTTATGAATTCATGACTGTAATCGAAAATTATAAAGAAAATGGCATTACAGAAGATGAAGTAGATTTTATGAAAAAATCTATCGGACAAAAAGATGCTTTGAGCTATGAAACACCTGGTCAGAAAGCAGGATTCTTAAGAAGAATTCTACACTACGATCTTGATGAGGACTATGTGAAAGAGCAAATGAGTATTCTTAACAAGATGACTAAAGCTGAGATTGACAAAATTGCTGAAGAACGCCTAAAAACTGACGAGATGATAATCTTGGTAGTTGGAGATGAAGCTAGCAACATCGAAGGTTTAAGAAAACTTGGATATGAAATCGTTAAACTCAACGAAAAAGGAGAAGTTGTAGAAGACATGAAAACAGATTCTTCTAAATAACGCAAGCAAATATTAAAGCAAAAAGGCTCTAGATCGGAAGATTTAGAGCCTTTTTTATTCTTTGAAAATCCTATTATACCTCACTCATATTTTAAAGTATCAGCAGGGTTGATAAAGGCTGTTCTTATTGCATGGTAACTTACTGTAGCCAGAGCAATTACTAAACCCGCCAACATGCATATAACAAACAGCTGCCAGGTTATGGAAATGCCATATTCAAAATCTGCCAACCAATTCTGCATCACATACCATGAAATAGGCGCTGCTATAGCAAACGCGATCACTGCCAACCATACATACTGCCTATTTAGCAGCAAGAAAATATTAGAAAGTTCGGCTCCAAAAACCTTTCTTATGCCTATTTCTTTCGTGCGGTTAATGGCGTTTATTCCTGCCAACCCAAATAGCCCCAGACAAGATATCAATATGGCAAAAAGTGTTGAGAGCCCCATGATACTCACCCAACGTTCGTAAGAAGCATATTGCTTTTGTACGTCTTCATCTAAAAAAGTATGATCAAAAGGCTTCTCAGGTGAAAGCTCGTTCCAAACGCCTTTTATTCTATCAACAGATTCTGCCAGATTACCTGCATTTAATTTTATCAACATATTGGTTAAATACCCATGTTTCATGGTAAGTATCATGGGTTCTATTTCCCTTTCAAGGGATAAAAAGTGATAATCTTTTGCCACTCCAATGATTCTGGCTCCCTGCCCTACACTGTCTTCTTCCCAATTTAAGTACTCCTGAGCCGTGTCCCAGCCCATGTCTGCGATAAGGGCTTCGTTCACAATTATTGCGGATGAATCGGACAATACTTCTGGATCAAAATTTCTACCGCTAACTAACTCAATGTCTAGTGTGGGTATGTAATAAGGATCGATAGTATATACATAGGCAGCTTTATTTTCGCCATCAATCACATAGCCATTTCGCGACCATCCCTGGTTAAAAGAAAGACTGACACCACCTACTTCGCTCACATATGTTTCTTGCGAAAGCCTATTTCTCATACGTTCTACCGCTTTATTAGACTCAGCATTCCATCCCATTTGAGTGGGCACCACCAATACCTGATCCTGATTATAGCCAAGATCTTTGGTTGTAATAAACTCCATTTGCTTATACATAATGACAGAACTAATTATTAGAAAAGCTGATAATGAAAATTGTAAAACAACCAGAGGTTTGGTAAACCCTGCCTTGAGTTTGGTAGTAAATCCTCCTTTAAGCACTTGAGTTGGCTTAAAGGCGGATAAAAATAGTGCAGGATAACAGCCCGCTAAAACACCAACTAGCAAAGAAAGTGCTGTACCAAGGCCGAAAAGTTGTAGCCAGGTAAGCGCAGATATTGTAATTTCTTTGTTTGTAAACTCATTAAATGATGATAAAAAAAGAGCAACCAATAATAGACCGATAATCATAGAACCCAAAGCCAACAATATGGACTCTAACCCAAATTGATTGATCAATTGATTTCGATGAGCTCCAATTGCTTTCCTAACACCTACCTCGGTCTTTCTAGAAGCTGACGTTGTCAGCGACAAGGACACATAATTGATGCAGGCAATAACGAGTATTAAGATTGCTATCCCTCCCAAAATATAAGAGTATTTTGGATCGCTCGATCTGGCCCAGCTAATCTGGGTATCCAAGTGTATATCTTTAAGGTTTTTAATTTGATATTCGAACAACGTCACTCCTTCTGGTGGATCATACCGCTCCTTCCATCTATTTATAGAGGCGGACATATACTTTTCTACTAACTTTTGAAGGTTGGAATGTAATGCTGTAACATCAGCATTTTGTTTTAATTGCACGAAGGTTGGTGTTGAAAAATTCCCCCATTGTTCCATATTACGGTCATAAAACGCTCTATTTTCCTGTGATACAAGAGCCTGAAACTGCAGACTTGAATTTGATGGAGGCTCAGAAATAATGCCCACAATAGTGTACTGCTCCTCTCCCCAATAATCAACTTTAATCGTTTTACCCATCGCTTCTTCCACACTTCCAAAGTATTTTTCAGCCAACTTAGGAGTAAGTACAAGGTCATGCTTATCCTTCAATAAATTATCACGATTACCAGCCAACAGCGGAAAAGTAAACATCTGAAAGAAAGCAGGATCTGTAAAGGTTAAATTTTCAGTAAATACTTTATCTTCATATGTAAAAATAGCATTACCACCTGGACCACTTGCGTTAAAGCGTGTAACATGTGCAACCTGAGGAACCTCTTCCAGAATAGCTGGAGCAAGTCCGGTTTGTAAATACGCTGAGTAGCGAAACTCTCCTTCAGAATCTCTTTCCCACAGGTCATAAGCCTTTTCCTCTACACGATAAATTTTGTCAGCATTTACATGAAAACGATCAAAGCTTTTTTCGTCTTTAATAAATAGAAAAATGAGGATGCAGAATGCGATGCCGGTA
>NZ_SMMD01000066.1 GCF_009711475.1 Fulvivirga aurantia | reverse complement strand
AAAAAAAGCTTTTCTGTTGGGTATATTCCAGATCGAATGACTTCGCCTTTCACAATAAAAGTATGACCACCAGGTATTTGGTCTACTTGTGTAGCTCTTGTCAACTTACTATTTCTTACTGAACTCACACGGCCCGTATACTTATTAAAAAATCCTCCGGCTCCACCAAGTGCTCCTACAGTTTCTGATAAATCACTTTGTAAACCTAAGATTCTTTCAAAGTCAGTTTTATCCTTAGGTGGATCATCATCGTCCCCCCAATAAATCCACTCATAACCCTCTGCAGCTAATCGTTGCAATCCAATTTTTGAAGCACCCGCAGGGCCAGAATTGTAGCCAACACTGAAGTATTCAACCTTTGG
>NZ_SMMD01000509.1 GCF_009711475.1 Fulvivirga aurantia | reverse complement strand
AAAACACAACCATGGAAAATGACAAAATCGTAGTCGGTCTTGACATAGGCACAACAAAGATTTGTGCGATAGTCGGCCGGAAAAATGAGTTTGGCAAGTTGGAGGTCCTTGGCATGGGTAAAGCCGAATCAGACGGTGTGATCCGCGGGATAGTAACCAATATTGACAAAACGGTTAACGCCATCGAAAAAGCCGTAAGAGAAGCCGAAGACCAGTCAGGCATCGACATCAGAGTAGTAAATGTAGGTATCGCAGGCCAACACATAAAAAGCTCAATTCATCATGGAAGCATTACCAGATCTTCTAATGATGACGAGATTACTGTGGAAGATGTAAATAGGCTTACCAACGATATGTATAGAATCGTAATACCTCCTGGTAGCGAGATTATACATGTTATGCCTCAGGATTATACAGTAGATTACGAAGATGGCATTAAAGACCCGGTGGGTATGTCGGGTGTTAAATTAGAGGCCGATTTTCATGTAATTACTGCACAGACAAACGCGATCAATAATATCAATAAATGTGTAAGAAGAGCAGGTCTCGAAATTGAGAATCTGATCCTCGAGCCATTGGCATCGAGCATGGCTGTTTTGAGTGAAGAGGAAAAAGAAGCAGGCATTTGCCTGGTTGATATTGGAGGCGGTACGACCGACATCGCCATTTTCCATGACAATATCATAAGACACACCGCTGTCATTCCTTTCGGAGGCAATATCATTACATCTGATATCAAACAAGGCTGTATGGTGATGCAGCACCAGGCCGAGACTTTGAAGACAAAATTTGGTAAAGCCATAGCCGAGGAGGCCAGTCCAAACGAAATCGTTTCAATTCCCGGCATAAGAAATAGGGCTCCAAAAGAGATTTCTGTTAAGAACCTGGCACACATTATCGAAGCCAGAATGGAGGAGATCATCGAGTTGGCCCATACAGAAATAATCACTTCCGGATTTGAAAATAAACTAGCCGGAGGCATAGTAGTAACAGGTGGTGGCTCTCAGTTGGGCTGCTTAAAGCAACTCGTGGAGTACATGAGTGGAATGGATGCGAGGATCGGATACCCTAACGAGCACCTTGGCAAAAGCAAGGTAGATGCAGTGAAGAGTCCGATGTATGCCACTTCAGTAGGTTTGGTTCTTTCTGGTTTCAGAGCAATCGATGAGAGAGAAAATATCTACAAAGAGAGAAAAGAAAGTGGAAAGGTAATAGCGCGTAAAAAAGAGGCTGTAAAAGGTGATTTTTTCGCAAAGATCCTTAACAAGACCAAAGGGTTATTGATAGATGACCTTGATGGTAAAAACGATTACTAAATAGCTTTGAGAATTGAGAGTTTAGGAATGAGAAATATTCAACTAAGCACTCAAACCCTCAATACTAATTGAAACCACTAAAAAAATATTGTTATGTCTGAAAACGCATATAAATTCGAAATCCCCAAACACCACAAATCGATCATAAAGGTGATCGGAGTCGGTGGTGGAGGTAGCAATGCCGTTAATCACATGTTTAACCAGGGAATCAAAGATGTAGAGTTTGTTGTCTGCAATACCGATTCTCAAGCGCTAAAAAGCAGCGTAGTACCAAACAAACTACAGATAGGTACAAATCTTACTGAAGGTCTGGGTGCCGGAGCCAATCCTGAAGTAGGAAAAAATGCCGCTTTAGAAAGTAAAGAAGATATTAGAGATCTGCTTGGTACAGATACTAAAATGGTATTTATCACAGCAGGTATGGGAGGAGGTACCGGTACAGGTGCCGCTCCAGTAATTGCCAAGATCGCAAAAGAAATGGACATTCTTACGGTAGGTATCGTAACCGCTCCATTCGGCTTTGAAGGTAAGAAAAAATCAAAACAAGCTGAGTTAGGAATTTCAGCCTTAAAAGAAAGTTGTGATACTGTGCTTGTCATACTCAATGATAAGTTGAGAGAAATTCATGGAAACTTATCGATAGGTAATGCTTTCGCTCAGGCCGATAATATTCTAACAACTGCCTCTAAAGGTATAGCCGAAATTATTACAGTTGCGGGATATGTAAATGTCGATTTCCAGGATGTGCGAACTGTAATGCTTGATGCCGGAGCAGCCGTAATGGGATCTGCGACTACCAAAGGTGAGAACAGAGCACAACGCGCAGCTGAAGAGGCGTTAGCTTCTCCTTTACTAGATAATAAAGACATTTTAGGTGCTCAGAAGATCTTGCTTAGCATCATATCAGGTGAGCAGGCTGAGCTGCAAATGGATGAGCTTACTGAAATTACAGAGTACATCCAGGATCAGGCTGGTGACGAAGCTGAAGTAATATTTGGTCACGGTGTTGATCCTGACCTCGATGATAGTATTAGAGTAACAGTGATTGCCACTGGCTTTGATGAGTATCAGCAGGCTAGAAAGCGTGAGAATATCGAGAAAGAAGAGGAAAGTAAGAGAGTTTACGATCTTGACTCAAACAAGCAAATTACCATGTTTGAGTCTGATAACTCTGTAAATAGCTCGAGAGATGAAATTACGAGCCGAAATGTGGGTAGTAGCAATAGCGAACCTCTGGAAGAAAGAGGCTATTCTTTCACCACACGCGTAAATCAAAGCGAGCCGACTAATGAGCCTCAAAACAATCAAAATACAAATAATCATGATGATGATTTGTTTGGCTTAGATGATGAGTTCGAAATAGAAGGTAGTGATAGCGATCAGGTGATCAATGCTGATGGTATGATGGACGTCAGAGATACCCAGGATCGGTTGAGAAAGCAGGCTGAAGAAAGAGTACAGAGACTAAAAGGTATCAATAAAGGCCATATGTCAACAGATGAGTTTAAGGAGCGTTTAGATGTTCCTGCTTATTTGAGAAAGGATGTGAGACTGCAAAATGTGCCACATTCTTCTGAGCCTCATGTATCGAAGTACAACCTAAATGATGACAATCAGATTTTGGGTAATAATAAGTTTTTACACGATAATGTAGACTAACGATAGTCTCAAAACAGATCAATATTAATGCAATTTTTTAATAAAGACTCTGGTTGACATTTACAGCATTATTAAACCGGCTTACTCCAATTCGTAGTGGTTGTTGGTTGTAATTTTTTGGCCGGTGCTGTGATGTCAAATTTTTTACAGACTCCCGAGGGTGCGCCCCGGGAGTTTTTTTATTTAGAATTGTATTTTTTTGACGGTTTCCGTATTTGCCTGCAGAAATTATTATAATTACTTTCAAGGGTTTTAATTTCTAAAATATTTTCAAATTCAGGAGCTTTAATAATTATGAGGAATTTGTTTTTTATAATCCTGTCATTATACGCTGTAACGTGCTACGGTCAAAAAGAATATGACTATCCAAAGACACCTAAGGATTCAACAATCAATGAGTATTTTAAAGAAAAGGTTGAGGATCCATATCAATGGATGGAAAATAGCTCTGACCCAAGATTAGG
>NZ_SMMD01000936.1 GCF_009711475.1 Fulvivirga aurantia | reverse complement strand
CCTCAGAGTCTCTTTCAGGTGACTCTGAGGGTGAAGGATGTGTACGAGGCCCGTATCCGCCAGCTGGCGGATGAGAGGCGCACCGTGGGCTTATGGCTCACGGCCGTCTACTCGATTGTGTTTTCGTTTTCTACTTACCAGTAAATTTCTTCGGTATACTCTTTGCCTTGATAATTGGTAAAATCTCTTAGCTTAGCATACTCAAAGGTTGAAGTGTTTACTTCCCAAATTGAAGATTTTGAGCTCCATGGATCTATAAGTATCTCTACAGTATTTTCATTTTTCAATCTTAATTCATGTATCCATCTCAAGTCTTCATCTTCGATCACTTTTGTTGTTAAGGGAGTCCACAAGACTAAATGTTCACCTCCAATAATAGCCCACTTGTTTTGCGGATCAATCAAGCCACATTTAGGGTCGCCATAGAAATCGTCATCTAATAGAATATCTCCAGAATTCTTATCCGTTAAATAGGTCGATTCATATTCATGTTCGATTTTCAGCTGCTCTGTTTCATACAAAACGTTCATGCCTACTTAGTTAATTGATTAGAGAAACAAACTCAATTCCACCAATCCTTTTGTCCTTTAAAACATCTAGAACTATTGTCCCTTTTTTGGGATGTTCGAGAACAATATTTTCTTCAAATTGCCATTCCGAATTAGGTTGATTCGCGTTTTTTTGACTAACAAAATGAATGTATGCTCGACTTTCCGAAGTTCCTTTACAACAGTTCTTTAAGGCTTCAATTATATCAGTTCTGTCCGATACTTGTGCTCTTGCTAGTTCTATTATCCATTCAGGATCAAAATCTTCATTCATATGTTAATCCAGTTCGGTCAATGAAACACAATAGTACTAATATATACAATTAATACTCCCTTTAATAATATAATTTTATAAGTGGTTATCTATCCATAAAGCTTAATTTTGACCACTTGACGCCTCCTAAAACCATAAAAAAGAAACACTACCTGCTGCTGTTCATGCTGCCTGCGGTGGTGTGGTTTTACTTCTGTCTGCCTGAGCCGTTGTTTCAAACCCCATATAGTACTGTGCTACTCGATCAAGACGGTAAGCTGCTCGGGGCGGTAGTCGCGCAGGACGAGCAATGGCGCTTTCCTAAAACGGATAGTGTGCCCTACAAATTTGAGCAGAGCATTCTGCATTTTGAAGACAGGCATTTCTATTATCACCCGGGAGTAAATCCGGTATCAATGGTAAAGGCATTGCTGCAAAATGTGCAAGCCGGTAAGGTGGTGAGAGGAGGGAGCACGTTGTCGATGCAAGTAATACGATTAGCAAGGCAAGGCCAGGAGAGAACCTATTTGGAGAAAATATATGAATCTATTTTGGCACTAAGGCTTGATTTACGCTATTCTAAAGCTGAGATTTTACAATTATACGTGTCCCAGGCACCCTTCGGAGGTAATGTAGTGGGGTTGGAAGCTGCTTCATGGCGCTACTATAACCGTCCACCACACCACCTCTCCTGGAGCGAGACGGCCACGCTGGCCGTCCTTCCCAACGCACCTTCACTCATATTTCCGGGTAAAAATCACAAACAACTCGCGGCAAAAAGAGATCGATTGCTGGATAAGTTGGTGACTTATGACATCATTGACGACACGACTGCGGAGCTTGCCAAAGCGGAACCTCTGCCGGGCAAACCTTACGATTTACCACAAAAAGCACCTCACGTATTGACCCATTTTGCTGTCAATAATAGTGAAGGAATACGTGCGCACACTACATTGGATGAGCAGTTGCATACTCAGGTTACCCGGGTAGTTCAGAACCACTACAACAGGTTAAAGCAGAATGAAATTTACAATGCAGCGGCCTTGATAGTCGATACAAAAAGCGGACAGGTAAAGGCTTATGTAGGTAATACGGATGATCCTCTTTTTCGCAACGAAAACTCTGTGGATATCATACAATCAGTTCGCAGTTCAGGGAGCACGCTAAAGCCATTTTTGTATGCCGAAATGCAGCAAAGAGGACAACTATTGCCACAGGCTTTGCTGCCAGACATTCCCACTTATATTTCAGGTTATGCTCCGAAGAATTTTGATGAATCGTTTGATGGTGCGGTAGCAGCTGATGAGGCACTGGCGCGATCGCTCAATGTACCGGCCGTGCGCATGTTGCAGGATTATGGGGTTGAAATTTTTCATCATGATTTACAAACTATGGGGTTTGGCTCAATCAACCGCAGCGCAGGTAATTATGGCCTTTCGCTCATCCTGGGTGGGGCAGAGGTAAGGTTGTGGGATCTGGTAAGCAACTATCGAAAAATGGCATTAAGTATTTTACAGCATCATGAGCCAGATTTAGAACTCAAAGAATTATCCATAGATCAACAGGCCAATAATAACCTAAAGAAACTGCCTGTAGCTGCCGGAGCAAGCTGGCTTACATTAGAGGCACTCAGGGTTATGGATCGACCCATTGAAGGTAGCGACTGGCGTCAGTTTAATGCCTCCAAAACTATCGCCTGGAAAACAGGTACCAGCTTTGGTCACAAAGATGCATGGGCTATTGGCGTCACGCCCGACTATGTGGTTGGTGTTTGGGTTGGTAATGCAGATGGAGAAGGTAGACCCGGCCTTACCGGTGCGTCTACAGCAGCACCTCTGATGTTTGATATTTACCGAAAATTAGATGGTGAGCAGTGGTTTACAAAACCTGAGTCCGATTTGGGACTTCTCGAAGTGTGCACCCGTTCGGGGTATAAAGCTTCAATGATTTGTCCAGAAACCAGTGCGATTGATGTATCACTTGCCGGAACACAAACGGCCACTTGCCCTTATCATGAGCGTGTGTATTTAGATGCTCAGGGTCAGTTTAGGGTCAATTCAGACTGTTATTCTGTGACTGAGATGGTTGCTAAACCCTGGTTTGTATTGCCTCCCGTGATGGAGTGGTACTACACATCTACAGACCCCTACTATAAAAAGCTTCCTGATTATGCCCCAAATTGCATGCCTCAGCAAACGCTCAATTTTGACCTGGTCTACCCTCAACCAAATGCCAGGCTGTTTGTACCACGAGGTTTTTCTGGTGAGAAAGAGTATTTAGTCTTTGAGGCAACTCATCGACTGTCTTCCAGTACGCTCCACTGGCACCTCAATGATCAATACATCAGCAGCACGAAAGGTGTACATCAGGTGGAGGTGCAACCGGAGGCAGGAGAACATGAACTAACATTGGTTTCTGAATCAGGAGAGACCCTTTCACGTAAGTTTCACGTAATAACACGCTAGTTTGTAGGCTATTTTACAAAGTTTTGCTTTAACTTGAGATTTAATGCTGTTACCTTTGCAACTTGGTAAGATATATGCATTACATATCATTTTTTCGTTATTTAGTCGTTGATATTGAATTAGGACTAATTTTTTCATGAGGAACGCACATTTATTCTTAGTAGGCTTTATTGCTCTGTATGCGCTGCAATCGTGTACCGAAAGAGCAATCTGCCCTGCCTACCAAAGTGCATTTATTCATGATAAGGAGGTGTTAGAAAGGAAGTTTAGCTATTTTAAAGAAGACTCAACCCCCAAAATATTATCAGCCAGCAAAGACCGCTACAACATCATAGAGCCGGTTTCTTACCGTAAGAAGCTCAGAAGTTTGCAGACTATACCGATGAAGGATATTTATCCTCAGGAAGAGGATTCACTGTCTTTTGATGATGATATAGCGCTTGCCGAACGTGATTACGGCTACGATTCTACAGCAGTAATAAGTGTAGATACGCTGGCAACAGCAGCTGATAGTATCTATATGATCTCACTCAAGAAAGAGAAATTTAATGTAGATCAGGAGCTTTACCTGTGGTATCTCAAAGATTTTCTGGTATATCCTGACGTGCGCTTACAAATGGCTGAGGAGGCTGAGTTGGCACAAGCGGCCGCAAAGGAACAGCGCAAGAAAGAGAAAAAAGGTTTCTTTAAACGACTGTTTGGCGGCAAGAAAAATAAGAATGACTCTACTGAGTTAGAAACCAACGCTACCGATGTCGATGGTGAACCACAAAAAGAGAAAAAGGGACTATTTGGCTTCTTGAAAAAGAAAAACAAAAAAGAAAAAGCCCCTAAAGAAGAGGAGCCGGAAAATAATGACGAAGCCGCACCTGAAGAGGAAGATGATGGTTTAGATGATTTTTAGAAGAGCTTCTAGCTGATAGTTACTAGTTGTAGTGAATTAAAATATGAAAGCAGCAATAACAACAAAAGCAGGAAGTCCAGAGGTTATCGAAATTCAAGAAGTTGATAAGCCAGAAATTAAGCCAGGATGGGTTTTGATTAAAGTCGAGGCATTTGGCTTAAACAGATCCGAGCTCTTCACCAGGCGAGGCGATTCTCCCGGAGTAGATTTTCCAAGGATTCAGGGAATTGAGTGTGTTGGTATTGTAGAGGAAGACCCATCCAATACATATTCAAAAGGACAACAAGTTGCTGCCATTATGGGTGGAATGGGAAGAATTTTTGATGGAGGCTATGCGGAATATACTTTAGCTCCATTAGAGATTATTTTTCCATTTAAAAGCAAATTACCTTGGGAAGTACTAGGTGCAATCCCGGAAATGTTTCAGACAGTTTCAGGTTCTCTAAATCAAGCTCTTGAAATTCAGAAAGGTGAAACGCTACTTATTCGAGGAGGAACCTCTTCAATTGGTATGCTCTCCTGCCAACTTGCTAAATCCAAAGGGCTGAGCGTAATAGCTACAACCAGGAATACAAAAAAGAAACAAGTATTATTAGATAATGGTGTTGACCATGTTGTAATAGATGGTGGTAGCATAGAAGAACAGGTCAGTAAATTTATCCAGAAGGGGTTAACAAAGTGCTCGAGCTGATTGGAACAAGAACACTTAAAGATTCCTTGAAATGTATTGCACCAAAAGGTATGGTTTGCATGACAGGGATTTTAGGAAATGAATGGACCATGAAAGAATTTACTCCTATGGGCGATATCCCTTCTCTGGGAAGATTAACCGTATACATGGGAGAATCAAAAAATCTATCTAAAGAATTACTACAGGAGTTTATAGATGATGTTGAAAATGGGAATATCAAATTAAATGTTGACAGAATCTTCCAACTGAGTGAAGTTGCAGAGGCGCACCAATACATGGAAGATAATAAGGCTAAGGGAAAAATTATTGTAAGAATATAAAATTAGTTACCAGCTCCCAAGCCGAAAGCTCTAGTTACTAGCTTCTAGCCACTAGCCACTAGCTCCTAGTTCCCAGCTACACTCGCTTGTAAAATCAGACCTCTTTTTTAAATCTCTTTGTTATTTTTCACTTCGCACTCTGTATAGAACAAGACTCTTCAGGCTACGCCTTCTGAGTGACGATTCTAAATAGCTTTTGTCTCAAGCTTCTAGTTACTAGCTTCTAACTTCTAGCCACTAGCTACTGCCCCAAGTCCCAAGTCCCAAGCTTCCAGCCACTAGTCACTAGTTCCCACTCCCAGCACCTAGTCACCAGCTCCCAGCTCCCATCTCCCAGCCACTAGCCACTAACCCTAGTTCCTAGCTCCCAGCACTGAGTTCTATGCTCCATGCTCTACGCTCCACGCGCTACGCGCTACGCTCATAAACATTTTCTAAGCAGCTTTTTGTCGATCTCACTTTCGTTAAAACCTAGCTCCAACGCTTTTTTTAAGTCTTCGCAGGCTTTTTTCTTCTTTTTAAGCGACAGGTAAGTCAGTGACCTAATGTAGTAACCCAAGGCATATTTGGGCAATAATGTAACGCCCTGGTTTAAATCAACGAGTGCCTCGTCAGATTGATCGAGTAGATAATAACTATACCCTCGGTTGATGAGTGTGAAAGGTTCACCTTTATTGAGGTTAAGCGATTGGTTAAAATCCTCAAGGGCTTTCTCAAAATTCTCTAGATAGAAATAGGTGAGGCCACGATTACGAAAAGCCTCGTGATTTTGAGGGTCTAACGCGATCACTTTGTTCCAATCTTCAATCGCCATTTGAAATCTGTTTTGTCCGGTAAGTAAAATCGCTCTCCGATAAAATGGCTCCACTTTCATGCTGTCAATAGCAATGAACATATCCAGGTTTTGCAGGGCCTTGTTAATGGTTTCTTCTTGCGTATAAAGTCTGGCAAGATAGAGGTAAGGCCATTTGAGACTATCGTTGAGGCTTATGGTTTTTTCATAATAATGAATGGCACTATCGTAATTTTCAAATTGGTTATAAATATTAGCCAGGTTGTAGAAAGCCTTAAAACTGGCATTATCAATTGCTATGGCATCATGAAGAGCATCGAGTGCTTCCATGTTTTTATCAGCATTGAGTGAAGCTAGCGCCAAATCAATGTGCGTAGCACTTTTCTCATCTAGCGTAAGCGATTTTTGAAATGCCTCAATCGCATCATTAAAACGGCCCTGTCTGTTTCTATTTAGCCCAAGCAAATGATATAAGCTAGCCAGATCAGTCATATAGCGATGGCGAATATCATTAGCCTTGTTTTTACTAAGGCCCGATACTTCGCCTTTTTGTTGATTTATTTTAACCTCTTGTTTATCAAGAAATTGCTCTACGATATCTATGCCCAGATAGATGTATTGTGTAGACTGATCAAACTCCTTTTTGGCAAAATGTATTTCTGCTAAACGCGTTATAGCAGCGTAACTTTGCGGAAATCTTTGCAATACCTCTTTAAACTGGTCAATCGATTGAGCCGTGTCGCCCTCAGCCAGCGTGCGTTCGGCCTTAACGAGTAGTTCAATCTGTGTTGTTTGTTGCGCCAGACAGTGAGTTGAAATTGTAAGTAGAAGTGCAATAAAAACTCTAACCATCAATCGAAAAGTGAGTAGTTGCCAAACTGGTCAGCAGGAGCGAAGGGTTCTATCAAATGAGCGCCTTCGTTATTGGTGTCAGAAAATTTTGGAGAAACAGTGTATGAGCCCATTTTATCGGCAGGGTAGGTTTGTAACAGGTCATGTAATGCCTCAATTTCTTTAGTGTCGCTAAGCCAAACTTCCTCTTGTTGCTTATCAAAGATAGCAGGCATAGTGTCGCTCATTTCTGCTACACTGCTGTTGGCTGGCACGGTTATAATTTTAAAAGTGTGAAATTCATTACCATCATTATCTTCAAACTCTTCCCAGATCCCCGGAAAAGATTTGATGGCGTTATCACCAAACACAAATCGATGAGGTATTTTACCTTTCTTAGACACTTTTTTCCAATCATAAAAACCATCTACGGGTACTATGCATCTAGACGATTGCAGTAGTCGCTTGGTAGAGGCTTTGGTATGAACTGAAGCGGCATCTGCATAAATAAGTTTAGCAGATATCGAGCGGTTTTTTGACCAGTCAGGAATTTGACCCCAATAAAAAAAAGATAATCCTTTGCTACCCTGGGTGATGACGGGTAAAATTTGAGTTGGGGCCGCATTGTATTTAGGTTGGTAATTATCGGTAACGTCAACACCAAATCGCGTTGCTAACTTATCTTTGTCGGCTGTAATTGTAAAGCGATCACCCATAGATACGAATGTAATGAAAAATAGCTTTACTTACTGTGCCTGATGAATGCTAATGCCCTTTTTTCTGACCAAAAAGTATTGTCACTGCCAAATTCTGTAAAACCTACATGACCACCGGTTTCTGGTATTTCCAGTGATACAGTATTGATTTTGTCTGCTTTTTCTATCGGGTAGCAGTCTTGTGATAAAAATGGGTCGTTTGCTGCATTTACAATGAGGGTAGGCACTTTTATACTGTCAAAAAAGTTTATAGAGCTGCACGAGTGATAGTAATGCAGTGCACCATCAAATCCATGAAGAGGCGCAGTATACTTGTCGTCAAACTCGATTAAAGTTTTAATACTTTCCAGTCCGTTGGCATCTATTTTATCAGGCATAACCCTTGCTTTGGTCCTGATTTTATCTTTCAGGTTGTTTAAAAATCGTCTTGAGTATATAAAATTCGATGACTCAGAGATTTTAAGGCAACTGCTATGAAGGTTAAGAGGTACAGAGAAAACAGTGGCCCGGTGAATTGATTTTCTTTCTTTCTCACCTAAATACTTAAGGGTAAGATTACCGCCAAGGCTAAAGCCCACCAGGTTGATTTCTTTGTATCCAAGGCCTATTGCGTGATTCACCACGGTCTCCAGATCTTCAGTAGCTCCACTGTGGTAGAAGCGGGCCAGCCTATTCATTTCTCCACTACAGCCTCTGAAATTCCAGGCCAGTGCATCGTAGCCATTTTGTGAAAAAATCTTTGCCATACCCATGATGTAGCCACGGTCACTGCTGCCTTCCAGTCCGTGAGAAATGATAGTTAACTTATCTGCGCCTTTTTTTACCCAATCGAGGTCTAAAAAATCCCCGTCAGGGGTATCAATGCGTTCACGCTCATATACTACCTCATTTACCTTTCTAAAAAGGGCCGGGTAAATGGTCTCCAGGTGAGGAGAGAACAGAATAAATGGACGTTGGTAAGTATCAATCATGAGCGCATAAACATATCACTGGCAAATATAACCGTTTATCATCTTAACGTATTCTTAATCATGGTCAAACAACCTATTGCAGATTTAAGGCGTCAATGAGGTAAACAACTACAAATAACAACAACCTAGCTATGCATTCGGTCTAAAAAATCTCTGGATGAAAACACATAAATGCGGCTATGCATCAACAAAAACTAAAATCATGAAAAAAATCTACCTCTTTGGGGTGTTTACTTTAGCTTTTTGCCTTAGCGCTTTTGCACAAGAGGGCAATTTTACATTAAACGGTTATGTCAAGGATCTGGACAATGGTGAGGAGCTCATTGGCGTGACAATATATGTAGAGGAAACCAAGAGCGGAGCAATCACCAATGTCTATGGTTTTTATGCTTTGAGCTTGCCACCGGGTGAGTACAATATCCTGTATAGTTATATGGGATATCAGACCATCAGGCAACAAATCGACCTTACAAAGGATATGGTCTTCAATGTTGAGTTGCCATCGTCAGTGACAGAAATGGATGAGGTGGTGATCACGGGAGAGGCGATCGATGCCAATGTAACTGACATAAAAATGAGTAGAAACGACCTGAACATACAACAGGTACAAAGACTACCAGCACTTTTTGGCGAGCCCGATATTATAAAAACTATTCAGATGCTACCAGGAGTGATAAGCGCGGGAGAGGGTACATCCAGTTTTTTTGTAAGAGGTGGTAGTGCCGACCAGAATCTCATCCTTATAGATGAAGCACCAATTTATGACCCTTCACACTTATTTGGGTTGTTTTCTGTGTTCAACTCAGATGTAATTAAAGACAGTAAATTATACAAAGGAGGTATACCAGCTCAATATGGTGGCCGCTTGTCATCTATACTGGATGTGCGCACAAAAGATGGTAACAATAAAAAATTTGGAGGCACGGCAGGTATCGGTCTGTTGGCCAGCAAGCTCATGGTTGAGGGACCTATAAGAAAGGATAAAAGTTCGTTTATCGTGTCGGGGAGGCGCTCATATGTAGACCTTTTTCTTAGAGCAGCCGATCAGGATAATTTTGTGCATTTCTACGATGTAAACGCAAAAGCCAGTTGGAAGCATAATAATAACAACCGATTTTTTGCTGCAGTCTATCTGGGGAGAGATGTCTTTGAGTTTGAAGATGTTTTTGGGTTTGACTGGGGCAATGCCACAGCTACGTTTAGATGGAATCACCTCTTCAACGATAGATTATTTTCTAACACCTCGGTGATTGCCAGCAATTTTGATTACAAAATGGAGCTCGATGATAATGTGCAAGGCTTTATTTGGAAGAGTAACCTTCAGGAATTTTCTTTCAAAGAAGACCTCAACTATTTCGTAAATCCATCTAACGCACTTGATTTTGGCTACCATGTGACTTATCGCAGGTTTGAGCCCGGTAGGTTATCGCCAAATGCTCAAAACTCAATTTTTGTAGACACTGAGTTGCAGCACCAGTTTGCACTTGATCACGCGCTTTATGCTAATCATGAGTGGAAGGCCAGCGAAAGACTTACCCTTGCCTATGGTGCAAGGCTTTCTATATTTCAGAACATAGGTGAACAGGATGTGTATTTATACGATGATCCAAAAGAAAATGTAGATATTGAACGCATTGATACACTGTCATTCGATGCGTTTGAAAATATTAAAACATACATTAACCTGGAGCCTCGAGTTTCTCTGAGGTATTTGCTCAACCCTACTTCTTCGTTAAAAGCATCCTACAGCCGAATGGTACAAAATACGCACCTTATTTCAAGTGGCACGGTACCTATTCCATTTAATACCTGGAACCCTAGTGATTATTACCTGGAACCTCAAATAGCTGATCAATGGGCTGTAGGTTATTTTAAAAACCTAAAAAACAATAGCATAGAGCTATCATCAGAGATATACTATAAAGACATTCAGAATGTAACTGACTTTGCAGACAATGCCCAGGTCTTCTTTAACAATGATCTTTCTACAGAATATAGACAAGGTGACTCATGGTCGTATGGCCTTGAGTTGATGGCACAAAAGAAAGAGGGCGTTTTAACGGGTTTTATAAGCTACACCTGGTCTAAAGCCGAAAGGAAAATACCGGATGTAAATCAGGATAAGGCATTTTTTGCCAATTACGATAGGCGAAATGCATTTAATGCAGTAGCTACCTATGAGCTAAATGATAAATGGGTTTTAGGAGCCAATTTTACCTATACAACCGGTCGACCAACTACGGTTCCCTCGGCCAGATATGCATATGAAGGCTATCAGGTCGATTATATTACCGAACGTAACGGTTACAGATTGCCTGACTATCACAGGCTAGACCTTTCAGCTACGCTTACACCAAGAAAGAATGCTAATCGCAAATGGAAAAGCAGTTGGACATTTTCTATCTATAATGCCTACAATCGAAGTAATGCTTTCTCCATCTATACTCGTGTGAAACAAGATGATGATGGCAACATCATAGGAGATGGCAATGAGAAAGAAGCGCGTATGATCTATCTCTTCCCAATTTTACCATCTGTTACTTATAACATCAAATTCTAAAATAAAATGAAGCTTAATTATATCATACTCTTGTTTATAACTGTTTTGGCTGCTTGTGATGAGCCTGTAACATTAGACCCCAAACAGGTCGATCCTGTGATTGTAATTGAAGGTCTGATTACGGATAGAGAAACTTATCAATACGTGCGAGTTACGGAAACGGTCGATTTCTATGCAGAAGGTGGTTCACGACCTATTACAGATGCTGAGGTGTCTGTGGTGGACAACGAAGGCAACCAATTTATCTTTGAACACAACCCCAGAGAAATTGAAAGGCTTGATGGGTATTACCTTTCAGAAAATCCGTTTAGTGGCAAAGTAGGCAATACTTATTCCCTAAGTGTAAGCTATAGTGGCCAACAATATCAGGCCACAGACCAATTATTGAGAGTTGCACCTATCGACTCGTTGGAGGTGATCATTAATGAAGATGAGTTCGCTGACCCTGATGACCCTAATTATTATTATGAGGTCTTATTTTATGCTACGGAGCCACAGGAAACGGACGATTATTACCTTTTTAAGTTTTATAGAAATGACACCCTGATCCTCGAGAGTGAAAATGATATTTACTTTTCTGATGATGAGGTGCTGGCAGAGCAGATCGATGGTTTACCAACTGCAGGTTTTTACAAACAAGGAGATGTAGCCGTAGTAGAGATGTATAGCCTCACTAATAATGCCTTTGTGTATTATAACGACCTTATCAATCTTTTAGAAAATGATGGTGGCATGTTTGGTTCGCCACCTGTAAATCCACGCAACAACCTAAGCAATGGTGCCATGGGTTATTTTCAGACGAGTGCTGTGGCAAGTGACACCGTGATGATAAAATAATTGTAAAAAGACTGCATCAACAGAACAATTAACTTGATTAGGCGTCTTTAATTTGTATTTGATAAAAATCTACACCCTCTTATGAATTTTAAAGCAATATGCTTTGTGCTGCTAGCAGCTTTTGCTATTTCACCCTCACTTGCTCAAAATAAGTATACGCTCAATGGCTACATCAAAGATGCCAGTAATGGAGAGGCCCTGATAGGGGCAACTTTATTGGTTAAAGAGCTTACGACAGGTACTTCAGCTAATATTTATGGCTTCTATTCCATTACGTTACCTGCCGGGGATTATACGATTGAGTATAGATATATTGGCTATGAAACGGTTATTGAGACAATTTCACTTGATGCCAATCAAAAACTGGATGTGGAGCTCCAAACCGAAAGTCAGGAACTTGATGAGGTGGTGATAACCGGGGAATCTGAAGATGCCAATATCTCGGAAATACAAATGAGTGCAGAGAAGCTCGATATTAAAACCATTGAGAAAATTCCGGCATTTTTGGGTGAGGTAGATGTAATCAAAAGTATCCAACTTATTCCCGGGGTGAGCTCAGTAGGAGAAGGGTCTTCAGGGTTTAATGTAAGGGGAGGAGGCGTAGGCCAAAACCTTGTATTGCTGGATGATGCTCCGGTTTACAACTCGTCACACTTATTTGGCTTCTTCTCTGTGTTTAATCCGGATGCGGTTAAAGATGTGAATTTGATCAAAGGTGCTATCCCGGCTAACTATGGAGGGCGTATTTCTTCCATTCTTGATGTGCGCATGAAGGAAGGGAATATGAAAGAGAAAGAAATTTCTGGTGGTATAGGTACTGTTTTTAGCCGACTGGCGGTACAAGGCCCGATTAAAAAAGATAAAGCATCTTTTATAGTGGCTGGTAGAAGGAGCTATATAGACATATTGGCAAAACCCTTTGTAGATAATGATGCGACATTGTATTTCTATGACCTTACGACAAAAGTAAACTATAAACTTAACGACAATAACCGGTTCTTCTTATCAGGATACTTTGGTAGAGATGTCTTTAAGTTTGATGAAAGACAAGGCTTTGATTGGGGTAACGTAACCGGAACGCTTAGATGGAACCACCTTTTCAACGATCGCCTGTTTTCTAACTTTGCTTTCATTGTCAGTAGCTTCGATTATGGCTTTAGTTTTGGTGAGAACGATCGTGATAAATTTGATTGGTCATCTCGAATTCTAACATATACTTTCAAACCCTATTTCAATTACTTTATCGACACCAATAATGAGCTGCTGATTGGGGGTGAGGCAACTTATTACGATTTTAAACCTGCAGAAGCGGTTGGCGTATCAGATGGTGTTACTCAGGATATCAGTCTCAACGAAAAGTTTGCACTTGAAAGTGCGGTCTATGTTGATAATACTCAAAAGCTATCAGATAGGCTGAGCGTGCGCTATGGTTTGCGATTTTCTGCTTTTCAATATTTTGGACCGGCTAATAAATATGAGTTTAGAACGGTGGAGCCTGGAGAGCGTAAAGAACTGGTTAATGCAGAGCCTTTTGACGAAAGGGAAGTCATAAAAAGTTATACAAACTTAGAACCGCGAGCTTCGCTCAGGTATAAATTAAATAATAGTAGCTCTATTAAAGCAAGTTATACCCGCACTGCACAATACATTCATTTAGTATCAAACACTGCCGCATCTACACCTATCGATTTGTGGACACCAAGTACTAATAACATAAAGCCACAAACAGGTGACCAATACACCCTAGGGTATTTTAGAAATTTTGGCAAAGGCAACGACTACGAAGCGAGTATTGAGGGCTACTACCGTGACACCGACAATCAGGTTGATTATGTAAAAGGTGCCGATATTTTCATCAACGAGTTTATCGAAGGAGATTTAATCAGCGGTGTTGGCAGAGCTTACGGACTTGAGTTTAGCTTTAAGAAAAATGTGGGTAAAATCAACGGATGGCTGAGCTATACCATTGGTAAGTCTGAGCTGAAAACCCCGGGAATTAACCGAGGCGACTGGTACAGTACCCGATTTGACCAGACACACAACCTTAAACTATTTGGAGAAACTCAGTTGAGCAAACGCACATCATTTTCTGCCAACTTTACTTACCTCACCGGAGCACCTATTACCGCTCCAACATCCAGGTTTAATGTGCAGGGGTTAGTCATCCCATACAACTATTACGATTCAAGAAACAACTTTAGAATCCCTGCTTCGCACAGGTTAGATATTGCACTTAAGTGGGATCCTACAAGGCCGGGTAAGAAGAAAAAGAATGAAGACTACTTCGTATTTTCTATTTACAATGTATATGGCAATAAGAATCCATTTTCATTATTCTTTGCGCAGCAAGACGGCCGTGCTGTAGCTGGCGAAGCGATAGATACTTTTGCTTACCAGTTTGCAATCATTGGAGCACCGGTACCTGCTATATCATACAACTTCAAATTCTAGATTAAGATGAAAAAAATATATATCGTTTTACTGACCTTGGGTTTGTTGGCTTGTGAAGACAAGGTAAACGTAAATCTTCCCGAAGCTCCGGAAGCCTTGGTAATTGATGCCTGGGTAAACAATAAAAATGAGCCTCAGGAAATAAACGTACTTAAAACACAACCATATTTTGATAATAGTGTGCCGATAGGAGTTAGTGGAGCCATTGTGGAGGTAACCAGTGAAGAAGGTACAGTATTCACTTTTACAGAAATGGAGCCCGGAAAATATACCTGGGACCCAGCAACCTCTACAGAAACTATTGGCGATGAGTTGTTAGATTACACACTCACCGTGGTGGCAGAAGGCCAAACCTATGCGGCAACGTCACGCATAAAGCGAGTGCCTCCGGTAGACTCAATAAAATTTACATTTAAAGAAGAACGTAACCCATTTCAGCCAGAGGGCTATTATGCTGAGTTTGTAGCAACCGACCCTGTCGGGCCTAGTGATAGCTATTGGATAAAATCTTACAAAAATGGTGTGTTGTTAAACCGACCATTCGAGTTAAATATAGCCTTCGATGCAGGGTTCAATGAAGGTGGCAATATTGATGGCGTGGTATTTATTCAGCCTATTCAAGATGCTGTCAACCCGCTTACGGAAGAACTAGATGCCTTTGAACCATACGAAGTAGGAGACTCGCTGTATGTAGAAATACATGCTATACCCAATGATGCTTTTACTTTTTTACAGCAAGTTCAAATTCAAACTCAGCGTGATGGTGGTTTTGATGAGATATTTGCTGAGCCCATGGAAAATGTAAGTACCAATATCGAAAACGTAAGCGATAGTCCTAATGGCCAGGTAGTTGGCTTCTTTAGCATGGCAGCGGTGTCAGGCAATGGCAAACGCGTGAGTGAGTAATTCTTTATACTTTATTGATTGATTCCATCAACTGATGCAGCTGACCTCTACCAATAGGAAGGCGCTCATCATTCACATAGATAGAGTCTGAGTTTATGGCGCTTACTCGTCCCAGATTTATAATGTAAGACTTGTGAGATCGGTAAAATAAGTGAGAAGGTACTTTTTGTTCGATTTCTTTAAGCGTGGCTCTCAATACATGATTTTTGTCATTAGCCACTATCGTAGAGTAATTGCCTTCTGCTTTTATATATTGAATGTCTGAGAACGGTATTTTAATAGATAAATTCTTTTCTCTTACAAACAAGCAATCATTCAGTACAAAATCTTTGATGCTCTCATTTTGTTCTTTGGCAAAATTGCTGAGTGCCAACTCAACTGCTACAATCACATCTTCGTCTTCAAAAGGTTTTACTAAATAACCATACGGGTTTACTTCGACAGCTCTTTTTACAGTAGACGGGTCAGAGTGAGAAGATATAAAGACAAAGGGTATGCTGTAATCATCTCGTAGTCTGTGAGCCACATCTACCCCATCTCTGTCACCTTGAATCTTAATATCGAGTAAAATAAGGTCGGGGTGGTGTTTTTCAATCGCATATATCACAGAAGAAAAACTTTTACATATATCACAGACCTCATAGTCATTGCTCATGAGTATGTCCGATAGGTCTTCCGCTATAATTCTCTCATCCTCAACAATTAAAATTTTAACTTTTTCCATTATATCAGTTAGATAAGGCCAGGTTTCGAGGTTTAAAAGTGAGTGTAAACTGGGCGCCATTTTCATTTTTTACATCCAGAATGCCATCAAGCTGCTCGGTGAGAGAGTTTACGAGCCTAAGCCCCATATTTTTTACTTTCATGTAATTGTCAGGTAAGCCACTACCTGTATCTGCCACCTTCAGCGTGTAAGTCTCATGTTGTTGGCTAAGGCTTATTTTCAGCTGACCATTGTTGTTGGTTTTAAAGGCATACTTCAGTGAGTTAGATACCAATTCATTTAAAATTAATCCGAGTGGTATAGCGGTATCGATGTCTAATTTTAAATCGCTTGTTTCTATTGATCTTGTTATATCAGCTGAAGGTTTGTATGTGCTAAATAAGTATTCACTTAGCTCTTCAATGTACTCCTTCATGTTAATCACAGACATTTGGTCATTGCTGTACAGTTTTTCGTGAATGAGCGACATGGACTTTATTCTACTTCTACCTTCAGCTACTGCCTTTCTTGCCTTAGGGTCGTCAAGCTTGCGAGATTGTATGTTTAAGATGCTGGAAATAATCTGTAAATTATTCTTTACTCTATGATGTATTTCTTTAAGTAGCACATCTTTTTCATGGTCGCGTGTAGCTATCTCATGATTTTTTAAGTTGAGCAGCTTGTTGCTTTTTCTCTGTTTAATGAAGCCTATCACGAAAATAATGGTGAGCATACCAGCACCCGCCACACCCATAGTAAGTTGATTATTCTTAGTGTTAGAAAGTGCAATGTTTGCTTGTTGCGTTTCCAGATTGGCTTTTTGAAGTGCTATGGTCTTTTCGTTTTCTTCGGCTTTGTATAGCGCAAGTAGCGTTTCTTGTTGCTCTACTTTTTGAGCATTAAAAAGACTGTCTCTCACCGCAGTGAGTTGTTTTTTGTATTCCCACGCTTTTTGATAATTACCTAAAATGGCATAACACTCGGCTATAAGACTGGCCGATTTTGTTTGCCTTTCAATACTTTGTAATTCGTCAGCCAATTCATAAGCTTCGTTAGCCGTGGCCAAAGCTTTGTCGTATTCTTGCATATCGAAGTAAATGTCAGCCACAAGGTCAATAGACATTAAAACAGATTCCATGCTTGATTTCTCTTTTTTCTGGGCTAATACAGATTTTGCCAACTTTAGCGCTTTTGGATACTGATCTGTTTTTCTGTGTAAGTCTGCCAGGTTATGTTTAATAGCAAATCCAGAGCCACCAAGACTGTCGATATATCCTTGTGCTAAGTTGTATTGTCTTTCAGCCTCTTTGTAATCCTTCTCGGCAACGGCCACAAGGCCAAGCGAGTTGTGCAGACTAGCAAGTCTTTTATAGCCCATCTCACCTTCTAACTCCTTCATTTGCTGTAAATAACCCATGGCTAGTTTCTCTTCCTGCTGGTCAATATATAGAAGGGCTATGCTACCTAAAATGAGAGCTATTCTACGAGTGTCGTTTCGCTTTTTGTTTATTTCCAATGCTTTCAGAAAGTATTCAACGGCTTTGTCATAGTTACCCACTGTGCGCATTACATCACCAATGTTATTATATGCACTTGCCATACCTGATAAGCTGTTGATCCTGGTTTGCGTTTCTAAGCATTCCTGGTAGTACTTGGTGGCTTGAGGGTAATTACCCTTATTTTTCATCATGATGCCTAAGGCATTGAGGCTATTGGCCAGACCTGCATTATCACTTGCATCGGTGGCCATAATTTTAGCATCTTCAAAATAAATGACGGCACTGTCAATATTATTATGATCAAAATGTGAATAGCCCACATTTATTAGAGCCCTCACTTCACCTTCCGGGTAATTAGCCTCTCGTGCTGCGGCCAGGCCTTTGTAAGAATAAATGCGTGCTTTTTTTATGGAATGAAAAGCATAGTTAAAACCAAGATCATTAAGAGCATCTACTTTTTCAAGACCAGAAAGTTGTGGTAATACATTTTCGATACTGTCAAGTCGTGATTGAGCCTCACAGATGTGGCTAAAAACAATGAGAAGGGCGACTGTAAGTGTTGAAGCAGTGAGTGATGACTTCATGCGTATATTTTGAGTAAAATATGAAATATTTTTATAAACGCATAGCAGATTTATCAATTACTCATAAAAATATGAAATACATTTTTATGTAGTTGACATACATTCTTCTGTAGTTCATCCCACCATTCTAAGAATTAAAGCCCATCCGTGCTAACTAGGTATCAGATCAAAGAGCCAGTGCTCCTGATCAATACGACCTTATTAATCACATAACAAATCTCAACGTCATGAAAAATTACCTATTCACCAAGATTGCGGCAATCATAATTTTATTGCCCTTTATGTATGCTTGTACAGAAGAAGAGCCCGAGCCGGAAGACACGACTCCACCTAAAATTGTGAGCATCACACCCACAAATGGTGCAAGCAATGTAGCCACAGATACAGAAATTAAAATAACGATGTCCGAGCCTTTAGATATCACAACTATCAAAACAGGCAACCTCATTCTTTCAGAAGGATTTTCTTTTAATCTGGGCTGGGAGTTTGAAATGGACGGTAATTCGGCCACTATAAAACCCACACAGCCACTTAAGGAAGGCAAGGAATACACGATAGAATTTACATCAGGAGTTACTGATGAAGCAGGTAATCCGTTGGAGTCATTTACTTCTACTTTCACCACAATACCACCTCCTGATACTTCTAAACCTTATGTTGTCTCAATTTCTCCAGCAGATGGTGAGACTGAAGTTTTTCCTACTGATAACATTCAAATTATCTTTTCAGAAACCATAGATATATCGAAGGTTACTGATGCTACTTTTTCGCTAAAAAGAATTGGTAGCTCCAAAAGTGAGGCTGGTGTTCTATCCATGGTAGGTGAGAAAGTCACTTTTAATCCGGACAATGAATTACTGCTTAATTCGAAATACCAGATACGTTTAGATAAGAAAATTACAGACCTTGCAGGCAACCCATTGGATAAAGATTACCTATTTGAGTTTTACTCGCTCAAATCTGGTTGCAATGATGTAGAAGTTTACTCAAACTCTAATTTGGGCAGTGACTACCCTAAAATAGATGCTGGTGTGTTTACACTAATTCCAGACAATCTCCAGTATGCAGCTACGGCATTATTTATAGAAGGCGATTATCAGCCTCCTTATACCATATCTTTCGATTACAAAATATATGATGATGGAGGTGTAAGTGGCAGCTATGACTTAGGAACAGCGGATGGAATTGTATTTTTCTTTCAAAAGAACCAACAGCCTTATAAGAACGGAACTACTGTACCTTCCGGGAATAAGAGAGGATTTATTGATGACGGTACGGGGTATGGGGTTGCTATTTCCCCTTACGGCAATAGAAGAATAGATTACTGGTACGAGTCACCTGATAATGTGCTTCAGTCAACTGCAACCACACTGGCCTACACAGGCAATACCTGGGTTTCTGCACGGATCCATTTATTCAGTGATGGATTCGACCTCTATCTCAATGGTACAAAGGTGATGAGCGACTATACAGATCTTGATCTTACCCACTCAAAAATGGGATTTGGAGCAGCTACCGGTGGTGGTGATGGTTTGCACATGATCAAAAACATCCAGGTAAATAGCTCTTCGATATTATGTCAATAACCGATAACACCAATCTTTTGCTTTTGTATTACTTAACTAAAACGGTAGCACGTTGAGGCATCGATGCTTGTAAGAGTTTTCGTTGCGAGAAGGCCCTTGTTCCCTTTGGATCGGGGCTTTCTATTTGGCTTAAAAAAAGAAAGCAGTCCCGCTTGCGCAGGACTGCTTTACACCTAAACCAAAATTAACTATGAAAAGTTGTCTTTAAAGCTTTACGCTTAGTCCACCTAAGACTAACATACCATTGCGGTCTGCTGCGTAATACTCTACATTGTCGTTGTTAAGTAGATTTCTACCATTCACAAATACTGAGAAGTTATCTGTGATGTTGTAGTTCACTTTCGCATTTACAATGTATTTGCTGTCTATGTCACCTGCAGTATTTGCTGGGTTAGCAAGATCGTAGCTGCTATACTGTGTCTGGTCAGCCAGGTAGTATGTGTTAATGTTGAAATTCAACTTATTAGTAGGCTGATAGTTAAGGTAGAATCCTCCAAAAACGCCAGGTGTTTGCTCATTATCTTCAGTAGTCGTTACCTCTACATTATTAACTGGATCCAAATCAGGTGAGTTAAGAGCCACTGGTAAATCCTCAGTTTCAGTTTTCTGGAAGGTAACATATGGCTTGATTTGCCATTTTACATTAGGTACATAGTTAAATGAAACTGTTGCACCCATTTGCGTTGCTCTTAAGTCCAAGTTTTCAAATTGAGCCACCAAAGATGCTGCCTGAACATATCCTGCAGGAGCAGGTTGGTTTATTAAGTCATTAGAATTATCCGTTATCTGATAAAATAGCTCTAAGTTAAGCTCTAAATTGTCTTTCAATTTGCTTCTATAGCCTAATTCGATCAGTTGAGTTTCGAACAGTTCAAGGTTTTCATTACCGGTAAACTGGAAAATGCCTTGATTACCTAGCGTGTCAATAGGGTAAGTCTCACTTACATTCAAGAAGTTCTGCCCTAAAAATGAACCACTGTTAGATTTCGCATATACAGCTCTAATGAGGTTTTTGTCATTAATGTCGAAAGTTGAAGCAACCTGATAAGAGAAGTAAGCTTCTTCAGGAGAAGTAAACTGATCCACTCTACCAGCAGCAATCACTCTCCATTTGTCAGTTATGTTGTAATCTGCACGTAACGAACCTGAGAAAGTACGGATTGTAAACTCACCATTAAAAGCACCTAATAAAGTATTGGAAGTAAAGTCTTCGTCACCATAAGTTGAGCGCTGGTATGATATACCTGGACGAATAGAGAAATCGTCATTGATATGAAAATCGTATTCCAGGTAGGTATCAATATTAGTGTATTTATACTTTAAGAATAGAGTCTTACCATTGGGAATGGATGTAGGGACAGAGTTTAAGTTATCCTCTCCAGCTGTGTAAGAAAATCTACCTCTTAGGTTTTTTACCTCCATAGTCGCATTGGCATATGTAGATTCGAAAGCCTGAGAAGACATAGGCGAAAAATTGTTTCTTCTGAATGGCTTCTGTGCTTCAGCTGACTGGTGACCTAAATCAAGACCAAATTTGATGTCTTCAGATACATTGTAATTAGCAAAAAGGTTAACTCCTTTTTTATCAAGAGACATTTCGTCTCCAAATAAGCCTTGTGCTTCAGGAGCAGTTATCGCATCTACATAGGTACCGGCTGCGTAAGAGTAGTAGCCATTATCCATTCTGTCTCTTTGCTGAATGTTACCAGAGAGAGTCACATCGAAATTGCCAGTGTTGTATCCTAAAGAAACTCCACCTACTTGTGTGTTTTCAGTGCCTACGCTGCCATGAGCACGTGCCATAAATCCTTCTTCCTGGATATTTTTAGTGATAATATTAATTACACCTGCAACCGCATTCGGTCCGTAAAGAGGTGCTGAAGGGCCTCTTACCACTTCAATTCTCTCAACATCAATAAGGTCTACCGGTAAAGATTCCCAGATAATACCTCCAAGGTTGTTGTTAAATACAGGTCTGCCATCGATCATTACCAAAGTAATCTGGTTTCCTGCAGTCGCGCCATCGCTATATCTACTTAAGTTGTCAAGACCTCTCAAGTGTACGTCATAATTTCCATTAGTCATCTCTCTTACGATCACGCCAGGGATAAGTCTAAGCGCTTCAGGGATGCTATTTGCGCCTGCATTTCTGATCTCATCAATAGTGATGGTAGAACTAGATAGCGGAGCATCAAATAATGATTCTTTCTTTTTAGATACCGAGTAAATATCGATCTCCATTAAGTCTTCAAGCGACATCTCAAAGATATCTTCAGACTCTTGTGCCTGCACAGAGCCAAAGGCTACAGCAGCAAGCATAGATAAAGTTAGTATTGTCTTTTTCATAATATTTTAGATTAAGGTAGAAGTAGGTTTAAACAACAATCGCCAGACCGAGTAACCTTCCAGATACTTTTAGATTAGAACTATCGATTCCAGATTTATTGATTTCAAATCTGATTTTACCATTATCCGTTACAAAGTTGATGTAACTGCCTTGCTTGGCTAGTCCTTCTTTTTCTGTAATTACCAGTGTGTTCTTAAGTGTTCCGATTTGCTTTAAGGCTGCACTATTGCTTTTTGGTATATATACCATTTGATAGTCGGCAGCTTCAGAAGGATTAGAAAATTGCTTTACAGTAATTTTCGTTGTCGGTGAAGATTTCTTCTCAGCCATTTCTTTAAATGCATTGATAATAGCGGGGTCATCTCCCAAAACACCAATCGTGATGTTCGCATTAGACTCAGGCCACTGTATATATCTTGTGAAGTTGTATACAAAGAGTGT
>NZ_SMMD01000557.1 GCF_009711475.1 Fulvivirga aurantia | reverse complement strand
TTTAACTTACTTTGTCGTAATCAAACTCTGACAAGAATTTTTGCGCTTCTTCCACATTTTGAAATTCATAGTTTTTTCGCTCACCAGTTGAAGCATGTATTTCTACTTTTACCACATCTACCATGGTGTTTTTCTTAAAGCTGGTGGTCTCAGGCTTAAACTTGTCGTAGTTTTCTTCTTTGGCTATATGAAATTGCGTAGCGCGCACAGAACCGCAATATTGACACTCATAATGCTTGATCAGTTCTCCTTCCTCCAAATCAGAAGGTTGTTTGATGATCTCTTCACGCACTACTTTTAGTGTGTAAAAACCACAGTTACCACACTGCAGTGCCTCAAGGTGACCTTTATATTTCTCAATTTTGGTATCTCCGGATGATTCATCAATCCAAACGTCATAATCTACAGAAAAAACATCTTCTTCTGCCTGCATCCCTTCATCAAGATGAACATCTTCTTCATCTTCTCTCAAAAGCCTCATTTTATTTCCCGTTTTGGGATTAACCCGAGGCATATATCTCCATTTTTTAAGTTTTTTATTAAGCCTTGTTGGGTAGTAATATTGCAAAATAAGTGCAGATATATAACCGACTAAAGTACCACCTGCCATGGCTATAAATAGCCTAACAGAAAACCATACAGGATCGAAATTAAGCTCACCTTTACCATAAGTATTTATAAACATAGCAACACCTATGGCTATAAGGATAAAGCATATTTTATAGGTTTTAATTTCCTTACTCCTGATGTAATCATACTTGTCTTTATAATCTCCGATTGAGGAAATCCTGATTTTGTGAGCAAGGTATACCACCAGGGCCAATAGAACCATTACAACCGAACCCACGGTCATTATTTGATGCCAGATCGTTAAAAATTCTCCGGTAGCTGTTTCTTCCATATTACGCTTAGTGTTTTGGTTTTATTTTGCTAAAAGGTTTTTGTGTGCAATATTGTTTGTAATATAATAAAATAGAGGCTCATTTTATGAAAACCGTCAAAAAAGCATTCTTTAAAACCCTTGCAAGAGTTAATAAACTCATCATGCCTCAATATAGTAAGCGCGACCTAAATCGCCTTTCCAAGCTGGATCAAGCACTTATAGCCTATCGCTATTACGTCACTAAAAATGCTCTGGACGATTAAAAGTCTATAACTCAAGCCATACTTCTCAATAATTTAAAGTCTATAGAGACTCAATGTGTCTTAAAAGATTGTGCATTATTACACATATTTAAGTTTCTAATTTGCACTTATTAATCTTAATTACTATAATTACCATTATTATAAAGTGCAATTTTACACAATATGAAAGCTCAAGAACATAAGAGAATTGACCGGGAGTTTGAGTTATTTACACTTAGACACTTTGAAAAGCCCAGGAAATGTAAAAACCTGGAGCAGGTAAGGTTTTATGTACAAGAGCTTGTAGAAAAAATAGAAGACTTTAAACATCGATTTGATTATGTGCCAGAGGCAGCTTATCAGCTATTGGCGCAATACAATACCATCCAGAATTCGATGGTTTTTGAAGAATTTAAAAAAACCTATTAGTAGAATATATGCCTTCTTTTGGCAACATGAGGTTTGTACCCTCTCCCACCCCACTTAATTATAAAGTGGTTTATAGTGCTACGGCCAACGAATCAGGCCGTATGCAATACCACCGTATTGTTCCTGGTGAGAGCAAAGTAAGAATCAGCAGAACAGAGTTTGTAGATAAATTTAACTCCTTACACATACTCGCTGTGAGACCGTTGCCGGTAGACAATGCACAGGTATTTCAATTTGAGTTTTATGCCTGATCGACTTAAATGATTAGTCATATTGACTTAAAAACTGTCTAATATCCTCAGCTCATTTATCACCTAAAAATTGTTTTTAGTCCATAGAAAACCTAATTCCATAGATATTTAGACGATGCATTGATCTTGTACTAGTGAATTTCGTATGTATTATTTGAAAATCATTAGACATGACAGTTCAAACTTTCTATCGCTTCATCTCGCTAAATATTTGGGGCAATCTACCCTCAAATTTTCAACGATCCATATCGAAAGCCTACGCTAATATTTACAATAAGTCTTTTTCTAAATATGTAATAAAGCCCTATTGTAAACTCAATTACAAAGACCCTGATTATCTAACTCAATTTACCTCTGCTACGGGCAATGAGGGTTATAGTAGTTTTCAGGACTTTTTCACCAGAGTATATAAAACCCCTCCTAAAGTCTTATCGGAGTTTATTTGGCCGTGCGAAGGGCTATTGTGTGACTATGGAAAGGTGAGCGAGCTTCCTGAAATAAATGTAAAAGGTGATAAAAAGAATGTAAGAGCTATTTTTGGAGCTTTGGGCAGTTCGATTCCAGATGACTACTACTTTTCTAACGTTTTTTTACATAACAATAATTATCACAGAATACATGCGCCAACTAATGGCATCATTAAAAGCATCGAACACATTTCTGGTGATTTAGTAATGCTTAGGCCATGGCTTTATAAAAATGATCCCTCACTGCCTGCTATGCGCAACGAACGCGTAAACCTTACGATAGAAGATGTTAATGGTAAATTATGGTATTTATCTATTGTAGGTGGGCCAGCAGTAGGCACGATTGTGCTAAACGAAGCCGTAAAACTAAACGCACATATCAATGTTGTAGACGAAATCGGTCTATTTTTATTGGGATCCACTTGTTGTATTGCAGCACCGTACCCCACAGTATGTGAGGTAGGAGAAACAGTTTATGTTGGCAATACCTATTGCTCCTCTCAGTTACAAGAGGCTTTTTAGATCTGCAGGAGAATAATTGATAGACTTTAAGGTTTTGTTATCAGAGGTTCTGAATACTAAGTATTTACCATCGACTTGCTTGTAATAACAATCAGTTGCCTTCTCGTTTTTGTAATGATCAACCGTTTGCTGTGCCTCTTCTTCCGTTTTACAGGCTTTACTCATATTTGAGCGCTGTACCTCATCAAACAAGGCCTTAAATTTATCACCCAGGCCAAACTCTAAGACGGCTCCAGACAGTACATATTGGATATCACACAGCGCGTCAGCAACTTCTACGAGGTCATTGTCTTTGATAGCCTCTTCAAGCTCCTTAAGCTCCTCAGCGATAAGAGATACACGTAACTTACAACGCTTCTCATCTGGAATAGCCGGGCTATCCAATACAGGATGTTGAAAGGTTTTATGAAATTCTGCTACTTGTTGAAGAGATTCTGGTTGTTTCATAAGAAATTGCTATCTATAAAATTGAAGCTCAATGTTACTTTTTTTCAACACAAAAGTAAATGCTCAGGGAGATGTTTTTCTCAATTTTAAATAGCCACTATTCGGTGTAAGTCTCTATAATTCCGCCTGTTAGGCGCATGAGACTAATTTGAGAGTCAATAAGGTTATAAGTGGCTTGCAGTTTGTCCAAAGATGCCAACAGACTATTATTTTGGACGGTGCGGTAATCGAAAGAGTTAATTGAGCCGTTTTTGAACTTATCCTCAGAAATAGAGAGGTTGGTATTGGCGGCTTCTTCCTTACGCACATTAATTCCATACAACTGCTGTCTTAATTGATATTGATCATAGGTTTTTGCCAGATCAGCATAAAGTGAAGTGCGCAACTTTTCAGTTTTTATATTGGCGATATCTTCTTGAATTACCGCATTATTGATGGCTCTGTTAATTTTGCCTCCATTAAAAAGTGTGAAGGAAATCGTAAAGTTGGCAAAATAGTTATCAGTAACAGCATTTAAGGGCTCTGCTGGGCCCGGATTAAATCCTCCTTCTCCATTTGGAAATGAAGCATTGCTTAAATCAACCCGACTTCTATTATGGGAAAACCCGCTACGTAGAGAAACCGTTGGATAACGATCAGCTCGTGCTAAACCTAAATTATGACTCATGATCTTTTGAGAAATAAATTGTTTTTTGAGATCTACATTGCGAGAAGTCAGTTTATTGAGCAGGTTTTC
>NZ_SMMD01000353.1 GCF_009711475.1 Fulvivirga aurantia | reverse complement strand
AGCGTGAATTTGGCCGAAAAGTTTCTTGCTGGACTCAGATATACTCATGGTTTAACTTCTGTAATTGAACCTGTGGAATTAAGTGATGTTAATGGTAATAGAACTGGTAAAGAAGCTAAGTTCGTTAACAGAACATTTCAGATATCGATAGGTTACCTGTTAAATTAGTGGTGCTAACATTCGGTAAGAGCGCATTTGGACTTCACCGTGCGAAGTCCTTAAATACTTTGGTGCCCGCCAGGAGTCGGGCAAGCTTCAAGCCCGCACGTTTTGGGTAGCATTTCACATCCACTTTCATCTCTTAACTTGTAGTGGACTACTTATAAGGATGGGGTTTCAAGCTGCTTGTGGCTGAACTAGGTTCTAAACCCAATACGTGCTAGTTTTATGCCTTGAGCAAAGTAAACAAACTCGCAATTTAGGGGCGTTATACAAAATTAGAGATCAAACAAATTATAATTCACTAGCATGAACACTAGAAAATTTATTATCCTAACATTATTAGGTTTACTAACCTCCTGTTATCCAGGGGATAAAAAAAGTAATCCCTCCAATGACCTGATTCTTGAAAAGATGAATTATGTCACGACTAATTTTGGTGAAGCTGTAAATGATTTGAGGTACGAAAACAAAAACCTAATGAAGAGAATACAGCAAGAAGTTAAAAATAAAGGAAACAGAAGTGTCGATTTAGAGATTGTTGAGAGTGGGAAAAAAGTTATCCAAATGACAGATGAATTATTCTCATCCCTTACTGAAGTAAAATCCGAACTCAAGGGTATATCCGAGCAAAATTTATCATCAATCGATCAACAAAACAATTATATGTTGACCCAGAGGAATGGAGAAAGGATAAAAAAACTTTTGAACAACTATGTTAATAAACTTAATGACATTACGTCAAATAGATTTGAGCATATTATACCTGAACTAGGGGCAGAGTATAACGAACTAGAACTTTTCTTTAAAAACTCTCCTGCTATAGCAAGTGTAGGTACTCTGATAACATTTGAGAACCAAATTATTACTTATGAACGGTCGGTATTAAGCAAATATGCCATGCTCACTGGAACAAGATAACTACGCATAACAATGCCTATCAACGCAATGCTTAAATACTTTGCTGGTCTGTGACTGCTGATGGTCCATTCATCCTTTGTTTGAGTACTTGGCTATGAACTGTAGTACTCACTGGATCTATTTTGCAGTGCGCAGCTCTGTTGTAGAGTTAAGCCAAAACTTTGCCGCTTGGTGCAAAACACAAAAAATATTACTTTCACCTCAATTAAGTACGGTTGCGGTATAAATGCTACACACGTATGTTATGCACAATATCTTATAACACGAAGATGTTTGGAATTGAAAACTCAAAAGACCGACTATTACAGCTTAAAAATAACTTTGAGTTATTAAAACAGGATGAGTTAAACATTTCATTAGCTGAGCAAACCTGTTCGGATGCATGGCATTTAATTGACTGGGTATATGAGGAAAAGAAACAATCTGATATTACTTTAACGAAGGAACAATTTCGCAAGACGGTGTATGAGCAGTGTCAAGAAATGAAAATACATCATGATCTTGTAAATAGCTTTAAGCACAAGAATCTTAGTAGACAGAAAGTAAAAATAATTGAAACTCGAGTACATGGAGGTGCCATCAGCAGTGGCTTTTCCAAGGGCTTTGATGTATCAAGGCTTGAAGTTCATTTTGAAGATAAAAGCAAAATTGATGTTGATGATTTGGTAGAGATTGCTATAAACTACTGGAATAAAGTAATTCTTGAATAATTGAATTATGGAAGAATCTAAAATTACCAGAAGAATTCGACTATCCATGTATCTTTCGATTCCATTGCTTCTATTAACATTCACGGAATACTACTGGCAACAAATTTCAGAGTTTGCACCTCTAATTGGCAC
>NZ_SMMD01000395.1 GCF_009711475.1 Fulvivirga aurantia | reverse complement strand
CTTCCTAATCCTCAAAGGCTTAGGAAGGGGGGCTATATTTTTCGATATATTCATCAGACCACTTTGGGTGGTCAGACGAATCCGTAATAACTGATTGATCTCAGGAATTGACCACCCCTTAAGTCATACTGAGTGTAACGAAGTAACTTACTCAGATATGAAATAAGAGTTCCTTTCTCAGATGTGTAATGATAGTTCTTAAAAGTGAGACGTAGCCCTTACCAAGCCTCAAAGGCTTAGTAAGAGTAGTAAGGAGTTATTTAACCTTCCTTATCCTAAAAGGCTTAGGAAGGGCACCTACATTTTAGACTAATTCGTCAAACCACTCAATGTGGTCTTACTATTCAAGTATACAGGTTATCGCTTACCAACAAACAAAGGCAATGTTTTTTGGTTGATAAGAAGGTAGAAAACACGCTACCGTAAAACCCAAAACCAACAATCAAATGACACATTACGATCATATAATAATAGGCTCAGGACAAGCCACAGGTACGCTTTTAGGCAAACTGACTCAGGAAGACGTGAAAATAGCAGTTATAGAAGGAGCCAAAGTGGGAGGTAGCTGCGTCAATTATGGCTGCACGCCTACCAAAGCCCTCGTGGCTTCAGCAAGAGCGATACACATGGCGAAAAGAGGTAACGAGTTTGGCTTCGACTCGGGAGATGTAAAAGTTGACTTCAAAAAAGTGAGGGAGCGCATGAACGAAATTAGAAACGCTTCAAACGAAGGGCTGACTGATTGGCTTGAAGAAAGCGATAAAATCACACTCTATCGTGGTTGGGGCTCTTTTGTTGATGAAAATACAGTCGAAGTTAATGGAGAAAAGATAACTGGTGATAAAATATATATCAACACAGGCACCCGATCAGTTGCACCTGATATTGATGGTTTGGAAGAAGTGCCCTGGCTGGACAATCAAAGGTTGTTGAACCTGGAACAACTACCTGAACATTTGTTAATTATCGGGGGTGGCTATATCGGAATCGAATTTGCCCAAATATACAGGAGATTTGGAGCACAGGTAACAGTGATACAACACGGTCCGCAAATCATGTCTCAGGAAGATGAAGATTTTTCTGATGCCATTAAGGAGTTTTTAGAAGATGAAGGAATTGAGATTCTTTGCGATACTTCCGCAACTGCAGTAAGTAAAGCCAATGGCAAGGTTCAACTGACTGTCGAGAATAATGGCAAAGAAAAGGTGATTTCAGGTTCGCACCTCCTTATAGCTGCTGGTAGAAAACCAAATACAGAAAAGCTTAATCTGGCTGCAGCAGGTATCGAATTGACAGATAAAGGGTATATTAAAGCAGATGATTTCTGCCGTACTAATGTTGCGCATATTTATGCGGTGGGAGATGTAAATGGTAAAGGAGCGTTTACACATACATCGGTTAATGATGCTGAAGTGGTATTAGATCACTTATCTGGAGGCGACAGAAAGGTATCGGATAGAATTAAAATATACAGTTTGTTTACAGACCCACCATTAGGTAGAGTAGGCATGTCTGAAAAAGAAGCTTTGAAAAAAGGGAAACGAGTACTCAGGGCAACTAAACCAATGAGCGAAATTAGCAGGGCAAAGGAAATGAGCGAGACTACAGGTTTTGCTAAGTTATTGGTTGATGCTGAAACGGATATGATACTGGGCGCATCAATACTTGGTCCTGGGGGAGACGAAATCATTAATATGTTTGCGGCTATTATGCACAGCAAAATACCATGTCGCACGTATAGAGAAGTTGTGCTGGTGCACCCAACGGTTTCCGAACTTATGCCGTTTATGCTTGACGGACTAGAAGAAGTAGAAGCAGAGGATTAATAGCCTCGGGAACTCAATTTTGTTAATTAGTAGAAGCAATTATGCTCGATAAAAATTAAACGATTATACAGAATGCTTAATTGGAATAAAGTTTTAGACCTGGCGAAAAATGGAAATTTAGAACCAGAAAAGAAAGTAGTAAAAACCGAAGCTGAGTGGAAAGAACAGCTGACACCTGAGCAATATAGAGTGACTCGTCAACATGGTACAGAGCGGGCATTTAGCTCAGATATGTGTAGCAAATTTGAGCCAGGAGAATATGGTTGTCTTTGTTGTGATACGTTATTGTTTGACTCTGCAGAAAAGTTTGAAAGTGGCACCGGATGGCCATCTTTTTCTCAACCAGTGAAAGAAAATGCCATAGCCTATCATTTGGATACGAGCTTTGGTATGACGAGGGTAGAAGTGACGTGCAACACATGTGCGGCACATCTAGGGCATGTGTTTCCGGATGGGCCTGAGCCGAGTGGTTTGCGATATTGTGTA
>NZ_SMMD01000267.1 GCF_009711475.1 Fulvivirga aurantia | reverse complement strand
TCAGAGTTGTTTATCTGATTAAAATAAGCTTCAGAAATATTTGTATGCTGTTTGGTATCTATCCACCCTTCATAGCTATCAAAATGAATTTTGATTTTTAGCCACTTCTTGTTATCAGACACCTCAAGTATTTCATAATGATCCCCAAAAAGTAGTTGAGTAACCATTTGTGCTTTGTCGCTTGCTGTTTCCCTTACGGGTACAATACCAAGCCTACAAACTCCCTTTGCGCCAACCTCCATAAAACTAAAACTTGATTCTTTCGAGTTCTCTTTTCATATCTTTCTCCTTGATACTGTCTCTCTTATCATGGAGCTTCTTACCTTTTGCCAGTGCAATTTCGACCTTAGCAAAACCTCTTTTGTTAATGTAAAGTCGGCTGGGTATCAGGGTAAGCCCTTTTTCATCAAGCTTACTTTTTATTTTCACAAGCTCCCTTTTGTGTAAAAGCAACTTGCGCTCACGGGTAGACTCATGATTGTAAAAAGAACTCTGAGAATATGGCGATATATGGATACCCTTTAGAATGAGCTCACCCTTGTTAAAAAAGCAATATCCATCCAGAAGGTTTACCTTACCCTCTCTAATTGATTTTATCTCTGTACCCTTAAGCACTATGCCAGCTTCATAAGTATCTACAAACTCATACTCATGCCTTGCCTTACGGTTCTTAATATGTACATCATTCGAAAACCTGCTCTTATCCTTCGCCATTACTTAAATGTAGAAAATATCTTTTTTATCTTATCCTTTTTCAAAACCTTTTGGCCGGTAACTCCTGTAGCAACAAGGCGACCATTTACGCTCGCCTCATAATTACAGATTAGCTCATTATTTTCAAAACTTTCGACCTCGGCCTTAATTGTTACTTTTTCTTTAACAAAAGCCGGGCCTTTATGTCTAATATTTAATTGTGACCCTATCCCCTCTTCGTCTTCATCGGTAATGTCTAAAACAAAAAGCCTGGTGGCCCACTCAATTTCTCGTGCTAATACAAAGGTAGAACATACCGGATGCACTACCTCCCCATGAAAAGCGGCAACATCCTGCTCACTCACCTCAAACGTATACTGCTTTTTATCTCCTTTTTTAAGTAGCTTTCTCACAACTCTGAAGTACCAAATTTCATCCTGGCCATGGGACTCACATCGAGGCCTACAAATTTTTGCTGCAAGAAATGATAATGCGCTGCCATAGCCACCATGCCGGCATTATCAGTACAGTATTGAAAATCAGGCACATAAACCTTCCACTGCTTCTCTTCAGCCAGTTTTTTAAGAGACGCTCTAAGCCCACTGTTTGCAGATACACCTCCAGCTATGGCTATCTCATTGATGCCTGTTTCACGACTGGCACGTTTTAATTTTTGAAGTAACATTCTTACCAAACTATGCTGCAGGCTGGCACAAATAT
>NZ_SMMD01000188.1 GCF_009711475.1 Fulvivirga aurantia | reverse complement strand
ATTCCTAAAATATTATGAATTAACCAATTGTGTTAAGTTTAACGTAAATTGATTAGAAAAAATTGACCTACTATTAATTTTTCCTAAATACAAGAGAGCACCACTGATTTCTTGTAGCAGCGTGTTGGAGCTCAAGTTTATGTTGAGAAGCAGCAGACTTTAAATCTTCAGCATCAGTTTCATAAAAGCCACTAAAAATAATATGACCCTTCGACTTAATATTCTTTACATACAGCGGCATTTCTTCTAAGAGCACATTTTTATTGATGTTGGCTAATATGATGTCATACACACCCTCAAGATTAATCGTGTCAATAGTGCCTTCCTGAACCTCAATATTGTTGCAGTCATTGAGCTCTATATTTTCAGGCGCATTCTCGGTACTCCATGAGTTGTTGTCGTAAGCTACAACTTCTTTGGCACCCAACTTTTCGGCCATGATGGCCAAAATGCCTGTTCCACAACCAGCATCAATTACACGCTTATTTTCATGGTCTACTCCCAGTTGGTTTTTAAGCATCAGGTATGTGGTGTCATGATGACCCGTGCCAAAAGACATACGGGGATTTATGACAATTTCGTACGGGAAATCAGGCTCTTGTTTATGAAAAGTGGCCCTTACGAGTATGTCTTTATCAACATGGATAGGGTCGTAGTTTTTCTCCCATTCTTCATTCCAATTTCTTTCTACTACCTCCTCAATATCGTAAGTTATATGAGCCTGAGGATATTTTTTTACCAGAGCCTCAATACTATCACGATTAAAGAAAACCGGTTTTATGTAAGCCTCCAGGCCGTTATCGGTTTCCATCATAGAGTCATAGCCCAACTCTGAAAGTTCCGCTATTAATATTTCAGTGAAATCACTTTCACA
>NZ_SMMD01000734.1 GCF_009711475.1 Fulvivirga aurantia | reverse complement strand
TTTTGCATCAAGTACTTCTCTACATTCGGGTTATTATTCAATAACCAAAACAAATATGAAGTATACAGTTCTATTAGCCATTTTATGTAGCATACCATTTTATCATTATGGGCAATCGCAAAGTATAAAGGAAGACCTGGTCGAGGAAGTTCAAAACCTCATGATTGATCATTACATATTTCTTGACAAGGCCACGGAGAGCAATCAACATCTAAGCAACTTAATGAAAGCCGGTACATTTGAATCTTATCGTGATCCAGTACATTTTGCCAAAGCATTGTCAAAAGAGCTGCAAAAGATCACCAAAGATAAGCATCTGAATATTGTACCTCCACCACCTCCCCCATCAGATAGTACCGTGTCGGAAACGGATTTTATAACTCGGCATCTTCAAAACATTTCGAGGTTTAGAATGGGTGGATTTGGTAAGATCGAGTTGCTTGAAGGAAACGTGGGTTATATAGAACTTAATGGCTTTAGAAAAGAAGACATACCCAAGGTAGATGAGGTTATGAGCTTCTTCAATACAGCTGATGCACTTATTATTGACTTACGAAAAAATGGTGGCGGCAACAGTCTTGGCCTTTACCTCAGTAGCTATTTCCTAGAGGATGATGTTGCGCTTAGTGGAGTATATGAGCGAAGAACAGATACATACCGAGAACTGCATACCACGAATGTAAAAGGTGAGAAACGACTGAAAATGCCTCTATATGTTCTTACCAGTCATTTCACATTTTCGGCCGCTGAAGCTTTCTCTTATGACCTTCAAGCCCGGGGTAGAGCAATTGTAGTAGGTGAACAAACAGGAGGTGGTGCACACCCTGTAAACTTTATGAGGTTACCACACGGATACGGTGTGATGATGCCATACGCACGATCGATTAACCCAATTACCCAGACCAATTGGGAGGGTGTTGGAGTCAAACCAGATGTCTCATGTCCAAAAAATGTTGCGCTGGAAAAAGCATTATCGTTTGCATCAGAAGAAGCTAAGCAATACAGAGAAGCACCTTTTTTTGAACTCAAGGATATTTTAAATCAAGACCATATTTCTGAGACAGATCAAAATAGCATATACACAATTCTCAAGTTGATACTTTCTAGAAAGCACTTTGAGGACTTTATGATCAATGACTTAGGTTATGCTTACATCGACAATGGACAATTAAATGCAGCTTCTGCAGTTTTTAAAGCGAATACTGAAATTTTTCCTGATAACCCTAATGTACATGACAGCTATGCAGAGGTTTTGGCATTAAAAGGATCAAAAGAAGAAGCGATGAAGCAATATAAACTAGCCGTAGAGCTGGCAACAGCACAAAAAGATAAGAAACTGGCAATATACAGAGAGAATATGCACAAATTTGAGGGTTCTTTTAAGTAATACAATCTACATTTCAAGATTATTTGATGAATTATAAGTTCTCAATTTTTGATAGAAAGACCATCGGACATATTCTGTTTTGGTTGATTATATTGATCTATCACATTAGTTCTGCCTGGCCACACGAAACAAATAGGCTTTTCCTGGCAGAAAGGATGATTTCGAAAACCATCACTCAAATTATCTTGAGTTATGTGATACTCTATATGCTCATCCCTCTCATTAGAGAAAAGAAACGAAGGTTACAGTTTGCGATTTTTAGCATGTTAGCAGTGTATGGTGCGTATGTTTTGCATACTGCCATACGCTGCTTCTACCTATTACCCAAGTACCCTGAAGTGTATAGCTATCGCCCTCCATTGGTATTCGTTGAACGCATAACCAATGTCTATGCCTTTATTGGAAATATAACGGACTTAACTTTCGCAGCTATAATACTTATCGTCATAGACTATTATAGAAAGCAAAAAGAAATAGTGAGTCTTCAAGAGCAAAAACGTACTACAGAATTAAACCTACTCAAGCATCAACTAAACCCGCATTTCTTATTTAATACGCTCAATAATTTATATACACTGGCACTTAAGAAGTCGGATAAAACACCTGAAGTAATAGAGAAATTGTCTGAGATTCTCGACCATATCCTTTACCGGTGTGAAGCGAGATATGTACCATTAAGCAGCGAGATAAAGTTGATAGAAAACTATATAGCGTTAGAAAAAATAAGATATGGAAGAAGAGTAGATGTCAATTTTAATTGCAAAATAACCCAGGAAGCTAAAATAGCCCCGCTACTAATACTCACCCTAATAGAAAATGCTTTTAAACATGGGGTGTCACAAGAGATTAATTCCGCTTTTATAAACATTAAGATAGATGCTAACAAATCAAACATCACGGTGAATATTGAAAACAGTAAGCCTGAAAACAATCAAAAAATAATTGCTCAACAACGCTCCGCTATTGGCTTAACAAATATTGAAAAGCAATTGCAACTGCTTTACCCAAATGAGCATGAGCTGTCTGTTATAGATGAAAAAGAACGGTATGAGTCAAAATTAAAATTGAATAATCATGCATTATAACTGTGTCATAGTCGATGATGAAGATTTAGCTAGAGAACTAATTGCAAGTCACCTGAACAAGCTTGATGATTTTAAAATTGTGGCGAGCTGCTCGTCTGCAGTTGAAGCACACGCAGTAATACAAAAGCATGAAGTGGATTTACTATTCTTAGATATTGAAATGCCAGTATTACGAGGTAACGAATTCTATAAAGCTCTGAACAAAAAACCTAAAGTAATCTTCACCACGGCTTATAGAGAATATGCCCTGGATGGCTTTGAACTTAGCGCTATTGATTTTTTACTAAAGCCAATAGTATTCTCAAGGTTTCTATCAGCTATTGAAAAATTCAAGGCAACGGTTACACAACCGAGCCTCTTGACGAATATTGATGACACTGAGTCATATATTTATGTAAACAGCAATAAGAAAAATATCAAAATAGAGTTCGATAACATTCTTTATATCGAAAGTATTAAAGACTATCTCAAAATTCATTTGAAAAATAAACACCTCATTATAAAGCATACATTATCAGCATTTGAAGAAAAGGTAGATGCAAGATTTTTAAGAGTACACAGGTCTTTTATTGTCAATATGCACTACATATCGGCATATACGAAACATGACATTGAGATAGGAGATATAGAATTACCGATTGGTGATTCGTATAAAGAGAACGTATTCTTTAAACTGAACAATACGTAGAATGTAATCAGTCAAAAGTATAACCTACTGTTGCTAAAAATATCTGTGTCTCACGGTCTCTTCTGAAGGTCTGCTCGAAATCCGATCCGAAATTCTCTCCTGCAAAACGTCTTGAATTAAAAACATCTCGCAGAGATAAACTTACTTTTACCTTATCAAAAGAACGTTGTACACTAGCATCTACAGAGTACCTGGCCAGGTCACGTCCCTGCGCCTCAATTTCGGGTGCTTCATAATTACCCGTGATTTGGAAGTTGATCATGGCCGGCAGGTTGAAACCGGAAGTAAATTTAGTATACCATGATGTACCGCTATTGGTGAAGCCGCCATCAATATTGGTTCCATCCACTTCTGTTTTGAATAGTGAGTAGCTCACGTTTACATTCCACCAGTCGAATATCTGGGTAGTGTTGATAAGCTCTAAACCATAAGTTTTACTCACATTTAGGTTTCTTGGCCCTCTGTAAGAAATGCCATCACGAACCTCCACAATCCAATCTATCTGGCCATCTACTCTACGATAAAATAGGTTGGTGGTAAGATTTAGCTTATCATTATTAAAAATATGTCCTAATTCAAATGAGTCGATATACTCGGGTTGTAAGTTAGGATCACCCACTCTCACATTCAGTGAATCTGAAATATCCGGAAAAGGGTTTAGTCGCCACGCACTAGGTCTATCAATTCTTCGACTGTAAGTAGCTTTTACGCTGTTTTGGTCATTGAGCGCATATGAGGTTTGCACACTTGGAAAGAAATCAAGGTAACTCTGCTCATTAGTCTCATCTGTATCATAAAGTCTGGTATCTACAAATGTTTGTTCGGCACGTGTACCGACTGCAACCTTTAGATCACCGAAAGTTTGACTGTAGATAGCATAAGCTGCGTAAACTTCATCTTTATAAACGAATCGATTACTTACGTCCTCCTGATTGACAAATTCATCCGTCTGACTATTCAATATTTCATAGGTGTAATCATTATCAAACTCTCTCAAAATACTTTTTAATCCGGTTTCCAGCTTACCGTTAAAAAGTGGTTGTGCGTAATCCAGCTGAAATACAGCCGTGTTTCTCAAGTCGTCATTAAAAGAACGCTCCATGCCATTGGGCTCTCCTGCCACTACGGTTGTTCCTGAATAAATGTCTATATTTTGCTGCTCGATCTGATCTCTAACAGAATAACTCACCAAAGCCCTGAGTGACTGCTCTTTGTCGTCAAATAGTCTTTCGTAAATTAAAGCGTTATCTAAGGTGTAATTCTCTTCTATTTCATTGTTATCTCTTACATAAGCCCTGATCAGCGATCCATCATCAAGGTTTTCCAGAGTAGTCCTATTTCTCTCCAGATCATCTTCATCCTCTTTATTGAATACACCCTCATAGCTCAGTTTATTCTTACCGAAAAAATAGTCTGCGCCAAAGTTTACCGTGTGTTCCAGATCTTTACGTTCATCGGTATTATTTTGAGACAAAAATTCATTTTCAGAAAAGGTAGTTCGCTGTGATCTTGAGCTACCCACTCTGGGCCATCTTCTAAAACTATAGCCACCAAAAAGCGCATATTTTTCTGTTTTATGGCTAAGATTTAGATTAGCATTTGTTCTAAATCGACTGCCCACAGTAAGCTCAGCCTTACCTGTGGCACCCAAATCCTCACCCTGCTTAAGTTGAATGTTTATAACACCACCAGATGATTGTGCATCGTACTTAGCATTTGGGTTATTTATAATTTCTATCTTTTTTATCGCACTGGCCGGTATTTGCTCAAGATCTACCGTAATGGCCGAATTTCTACCATCTAACAAAATATTAGTCCCACTACCTCTTAAAGAAACAGAACCATCATCTGACACTCTCACTGAGGGTGTATTTCTCAATACATCCAATAAGGTACCGCCCACATTAGAAATCGTTTGATCTGGTCTTATTGCCATACCTTCCATATTTGTGGTCACAGGCTGTTTGATTTCAGTAGACTGCACGACCACCTCTTCCATCATTTTTGTAGACTCTTTAATGGCTATAGTTCCAAAATTTTTACCTGACTGCTCGATTTGAATATCTTCTATTTTATAGTCTTCGTAGCCAATATAAGATATCAGCATGTCGTATTGGCCTGATTCAATTGATAGACTAAACTTTCCATTCATATCTGAAGCAACACCTGTAAAGGGAGTTTCTTTGTCTATCTTATAAATAGCGATCTGCGCAAACGGTACAGCGTTGCCTTGCTGATCCTCAATAGCGCCAGTAATTTGCGTCTGCTGTGCCTGAAGTGTAGTAAAAGAAAAAAGTAATATTAAGGTAAGTTCTAAAAATCGTTGAAAGATCACAGTGTTAAGTATTAATTCATTAAAAGAACCGGAGATTACGGCCTCTTGTTCAATAGTTTATCCTTATGAGATCATCACCAGAACTTATGACAGCCCTATTTACTGCATAAAATTAAAGTCTAATAACTGTGACTTTTCTTTTGGCTTCAGTTATGTATTTAAACCAATTTATTTTTTGTAAATGGATGACTCACAAGAATTTCACCTCGAATTTCGCTGCCCTGTTAACCGGCAGTCACTCACGAAAATAGAAGGGCAATATCATTGCGATGAGTGCAACAAAAGAATAGTTGATTTCTCGAAATCAACTCAAAATGAGATTAGGAAAAGTATCAGCAGTTCAAAAGGCCTGTGTGGAATTTTTAAAAGCTCACAATTAAGTAAACTTTTCGTGAAATATGCGACAGCTACCTTTATCATAACCGTCTCACTAACCGATCAAAGTCTAGCCCAGGTCAAAATTGATACAACTAGTCAAACTATGTCCAACTCCATTGAAAAGAATCATTCTGATGAACTGTTCGGGATAATTGTTGAATCACAAGCCTACCCTATAGGTGGTTATGCAGCATTTTTTAAGACTTTTGCCTCTAAGTTTAAACTTCCCTCAAATCTTGATGCTCCACCGGATAGGATTTACATAAAATTTACTGTTGATACTCTTGGTAAAATGAATGAGATAGAAACTGTAAAATCATCTAGCCGATTAGTTGCGAAAGAAGTAGTTAATACATTGAAGAAAATGGATTTCCGTTTTGAACCAGCTCAGCAAAGAGGTAAAATAGTAAAATCTACAATGATAATACCTATTATAATAGACGTTAAGTAATGAATGATTCTTTCCCTAGGCACTGTAGGGGCGTTATAGCTTAGCTACTCGCAATCAAGATTCGGAATGGAAGCTCCAAGTGCCTTTGCTCGCGCCCAATCATCCATAGCTGCCTCTTTCTCGCCTATAATACATTTTACACTACCCCGGTTAAACCAGGCTTCAGCATAATTGGGACGGTAATCTATTGCTTTGTCAAAGGCTTGTATAGCATTCTGAAACTGATTGAGTGAAAAATATGAATAGCCTTTTTCGAAATGCACTTCAGCATACTCCGGGTCTAGTGATAAGGCCTTTTCATAACTCTTAATGGCTGCAAGGTTGAGATTTATTTGCGACTGACAAACACCCTTGAGGTAATACGTTTCTGGGTTTTGATTATCTATATCTATCGATTGCTGAAATTTATCAATAGCTTCCTCGTAAAATCCTTGCTGATAGGCCACATAACCACTGTCAAGCCACTGCTTAGCTGTAAGATCTTGTGACACTGCAACTGAGGCCA
>NZ_SMMD01000290.1 GCF_009711475.1 Fulvivirga aurantia | reverse complement strand
TACCTATGGCGGGTCGTGGCACTCGTCTAAGACCTCATACGCTTACTACACCAAAACCACTTATACCTATTGCCGGAAAGCCAATTGTACAAAGGCTTGTTGAAGATATTGCTGAAGTATGCAATCAGGAGATAAACAACATTGGCTTTATAATTGGCCGTGACTTTGGCGTTGAAGTAGAAAAAGACCTTAAAGAAGTAGCTGAATCAGTTGGCGGCAAAGGTCATATCTATTATCAGGATGAAAAACTAGGTACGGCCCATGCTATTTTATGCGCACAGGAAATTTTGGAAGGCAACTCTATAGTTGCTTTCGCAGATACACTATTTAGAGCTGATTTTAAGCTTAACCCTGAAAAAGACGGTATCATTTGGGTACAAAAAGTAGAAGATCCTTCAGCTTTTGGAGTGGTCAAAATTGACAATGATAATCACATCACTGATTTTATAGAAAAGCCAAAGGATTTTGTATCTGACCTGGCTATAATCGGAATTTACTATTTCAAGGATGGGGAATTCCTGAAAAACGAGCTGCAATACCTGGTCGATAATAAAATCATGGGTAAAGGTGAGTACCAGCTAACTGATGCTCTTGAAAATATGAAGCAAAAAGGTGCGAAATTTGTGCCCGGTGAAGTATCAGAGTGGTTAGATTGTGGTAACAAAGATGCCACTGTACACACCAATCAAAGGTATTTAGAGTACATCAAAGACCAGGGTTTAATCGCGAAGTCGGTAAAGCAAACTAATTGTGTAATTATACCACCCGTATATATTGGTGAAGATGCCACTGTAGAAAATTGCGTTCTTGGACCGCACGTATCTGTTGGCAAAAACACCTCTTTAAAGAATTCTGTCATTCAAAATTCTATCATACAAGAGAATTCTGAGATAAATAATGCTAACTTCAAAAACTCCATGCTGGGTAATTTCGTTACTTTTGAAGGCAATCAAGAAGACCTCAGTCTGGGAGATTACAATGCGATCAAGAGGGGAAACAACTAGTTGGCAATTCAACACAACCATATAGCAAAATTCATTTTGAGCCTGGCCGTTTTACTTTTTATAGTAACGGGTGCTCAGGCTCAAAAGTCGAAAAAGGATCGCTCCAGAGAATCAAAACTAAGAGAGGCAGAGTTTTACTTTACAGAGGGAGAAAAGTATTACATTCTTGAAGACTACTCAAAAGCATTGGGGCTATTTCAAAAATCACTTGAAATAAACGAAGACAATGCCACGCTCTATTTTAAGATAGCTCAAATACATGCCAAAGGTGACAACTTAACCAAAGCTCTTCAGAATATAACATCCGCTTTGGAGCTGGAGCAAGACAACAAGTATTTTTATGTATTAGCAGCTGACATCAATACGCAGTTGGGAGATTTCAAAGCCGCTTCTGAGTGGTTGGAAATTATGACTGCCAGGCTAGATAATACGGATCAGTATTTATTTGAACTTGCTGCTTTGTATTTATATCAAGATCGTTTCGATGAAGCACTCAAAACATATGATGACATTGAAAATGCTTTTGGAATAAGTGAAGAAGTTGTTGGGCAAAAACAGAAGATA
>NZ_SMMD01000152.1:220-741 GCF_009711475.1 Fulvivirga aurantia | reverse complement strand
GTTTGACTGTCTGTATTTGCCAATGCAGATAAATCTACAGAGACTCCACCTTCAAACTCAAGCGTATTTGTAGTAGTATTAAAAGAAGCATTGACTGATGTAACACTTCCCAGGCCTTCATTCCACCTTCCATTATTCCAGAAAAAAAACTTACCTATTGTATCATCAAATACCACCAATCCATCATCGGCAGGTGAAACACAATTGATATTTTCTCTTTGGGCAGTAGAAAGTTGAGGTAATAAAAATCCTTGATTTTCACCTGGCGATACCAGATGCAATACGGCATTTTGATTGGGTTTGGTAGTACCAATACCAACGGCCCGTTGGGCATTTGTTGACGTGAATGTCAGAAAGACAAACAGCAAAACGGTAATCGATATAGCTTGAAGCTTAGTTGGTTTTAACACTGAGATAAATTTTAGATTGCAATCCACTGCTGGCAGTAGTATGTTGTATACATTGAAAAACACTTTGGAAACTGCTTTAATCTTAAACTATAAATTTTATAATGTAATATA
>NZ_SMMD01000152.1:0-210 GCF_009711475.1 Fulvivirga aurantia | reverse complement strand
TCCACCTTCAAACTCAAGCGTATTTGTAGTGGCATTAAATGAGGCATTGACTGATGCAATACTTCCCAGGCCTTCATTCCACCTCCCACTATTCCAGAAAAAAAACTTCCCTTTTGTTTTATCAAATACCACCAATCCATCATCGGCTGGAGAGGCACAATTGATATTTTCTCTTTGTAGAGTAGAAAGTTGAGGTAATAAAAATCCTTG
>NZ_SMMD01000814.1 GCF_009711475.1 Fulvivirga aurantia | reverse complement strand
GCGCTACAAACCAGTTATTACGCTCTTTACATTACTCATTATTTGTATTCCCCTGTTCTCTCAGGAGGTACTCGATAATAACGCACCTTCTGTAAAATGGAGACAAGTAAATACCCCGGACTTCAGGGTTATTTTTCCGGAAGGGTTTGAGGTAGAGGCACAGCGCGTAGCCAACACCTTGCAGACCATTCACGAACCTCAAAAACTGGGTGATAAGGCGCCCAAGAAAATCTCAATCATACTGAGAAACAGAAATGCGATTAGTAATGGGTTTGTAACGCTTGGTCCTCGCAGGTCTGAGTTTTTTACAATGCCTTCACAAAACAATCAGTTTTTGGGCACCAATGAGTGGCTTGATTTGCTTACCGTACATGAGTATAGGCATATAGCTCAGTTTCAGCATAGTAAAACCGGTTTTAATAAGCTTTTCTATTATTTATTTGGTGAGAATACGCAGGCAGGCATGGCATTTACGGCAGTGCCGCCATGGTTTTGGGAAGGTGACGCCACGCTGATAGAAACATTAAATACACCTAGCGGGCGAGGAAGAATACCAGAGTTTAGCCGGGTTTTTAAAACTAACTTGCTCGAAAAGAAAAAGTACAATTACAATAAGCAACATTTACGTTCATTCAAAGATTTTGTCCCTGATCATTACAGATTGGGCTATCATTTTGTAACTCACCTAAGAAGGCGCACCGATGATCCTGATATTTGGGATAAAGTGACTCAAAACGCTTACGGATTGCCCTTTGTGCCCTTTACTTTTTCTAATGCCCTTAAAAAGCATACCGATTCTTACCTGGTAGATAATTACAATCTCATGATGGAGGATTTCAGACAGGAGTGGAGCAGCCAGCTCGAAGGACTTGAACCTACTCCTTTCGATAAAATAACCAGACGTGGAACCGATGCCTTTACTGATTATAGTTTCCCACAGGTGCTGGAAGACGGTTCTATTGTAGCCTTCAAAGATGGTATTGGCGATGTTGGCCAATTGGTAAGGTTAGATAAAAATGGCAATGAGATTGAGAAGTTTATAACCGGGGTTATGAACAATACCGCTATGCTGTCATCTTCAGGCTATACGGTTGTATGGAATGAATATCATTTTGATCCACGTTGGCGAGCTGAGACCTTCTCAGTTATAAAAAGTTATAATTTTCAAACCAAAGAACTAAGAACCATAACCAGTAAATCCCGATATGCAGGTGCTGCTATCTCTCCAGACGGCAGTAAGATTGTGACTACAGAAACTACTATTGATCAGCAACACAGCCTGATCGTGGTTGATGCGGTTACTGGAAATGAGCTTAAGCGATTTAGCAATCCTGATAATGTTTTCTATTCTATGCCACGGTGGTCAGAAAATGGAAATGATATTGTTGTACTCACAACAGATGATAGTGGAAGAGGTGTGCTTAAAGTTAATTACGCAAGCGAAAGCCAAGAGCAACTTTTAGAAGCAGGCAATGAGAATATTGGCTATCCTGTATTGCATGACAGCTACGTTTATTACAACTCTGCGTATAATGGCATAGATAATATTTATGCCCTAAATGTCGAGTCAGGGGAGCGTTTTCAAGTCACAAGGAGTACCTATGGAGCTTACAATCCTCAAATAAGTGCGGGAAAGCTGATTTACAACGAACACACAGCTGATGGGTTAGATGTGGTGGAGACTGTGCTCAATAAAGATCAATGGGTAACATTAAGCGATGTTGAAGACCGAGGTATCAAATATTATGAACCTTTAATAGAACAGGAAGGTCATGGTGATATACTCAGCAAAGTGCCTGATGAAAAATACCCGGTAAAAAAATACAGTCGGTTAGGTCACATGCTCAACATTCACAGTTGGGGGCCTTTTGCGACAACAGATATTAACAGGGCACAAATTGGTATCTTTTCTAAAGATGTTTTAAGTACTACCGCAATGGATCTGGGCTACACTTATGATGTGGAAGAAGAGACTGGTTTTGCCACAGCGGGTTTAAGCTATCAGGGCTTTTATCCAATATTTGATGTAGATGTTTCTTATGGAGATAGAAAGGAAGAATCCGGGTCTCTGGAGTACAGATGGTCAGAAACGTCTGTAGAAACAGCCGCGCGAATACCCTTGGTATTTACTAATTCGAAGTTTTTTAGGCAGATGGAGGTCAGCAATGGAATAGGGGTGAGAAAGATCTCTGATTTTAGAAATAATATTGATCAATCAGGTAGACTCCGGCCAACCACGAATCCCGGTAGGTTGATTACGGAAACCGATACAGTAGAGGTACCGCTTTATGTAGTTGATTCGGATGTTTTAAGTAACGGGGATTTGGTTTTCAATCATTTTCAATGGTCTTATTACAGTCTCATGAAAACCAGCAAGAGAGACATAAGAAGCCGGTGGGGTTTTAGTACCAATTTCGAACAGCTAAAAACAATTTCTGGTGACTTTGATGGCTCATTAACAGCGATCAATGCTTCAATTTTTCTACCTGGCATTTTCAAACATCATTCAGTATTACTGCAGACAGGCACACAATGGCGTAAACAAACTGGGGATCAGGATCTTTACTCTTTTAGAAATAGGATCTTCAGGCCCAGAGGCTATTCTTATTTCACAGATAAAAGATTTACCACTGTAAGAGGTAATTATTCACTGCCGATTTGGTACCCGGATATTGCATTAGGTCCCATACTTAATGTGCAGCGTATAAAAGCCAATTTGTTTTTAGATTATGGGGTAGATCAGGTAGAGATATTCTTCAATAGACAGGACAATAACAATGTCTTTGGCACACGACCTCTTCAAAGTACCTATACTTCTTTTGGTGCAGAAGTTACTTTTGATATTAATATCATGAGGTTCAGTCCACTTATCGAGGTTGGTGCCAGGTATGTTTATAACAGGGCCACTGACTTTGAACCAGCCGGCAGTCAAATAGAATTTATAATCGGAAACATCAGCTTCTGATCGCTGTTAAAATAAAAATCAATAATTTGAATAAAGGCAGATTAAGACCTATTTTTGATCTCCAATTTTTTATACACAAAAAGTAATATGGCGGAAGTAATAAAAATGCCCAAAATGAGCGACACCATGGAAGAAGGTGTGATTGCATCATGGTTGGTGAAAGAAGGAGATAAAATAAAATCTGGAGATATATTAGCCGAGGTAGAAACCGACAAGGCAACAATGGAGTTGGAGTCTTATGAAGACGGAGTGCTCCTACATATTGGTGTAAAAGAAAAAGAGGCAGTGCCGGTAGATGGTGTTATTGCCATTATAGGTGAAGAAGGTGAAGACATAAAAGGTCTTCTAAAAGAGCTGGAAGAAGGCGGAAGCAGCGATAATGGCGAGAGCAAAGATGATGAGGCTGATGATAAGTCTGAAAAATCTGAGAAGAGCGAAGAGGCTACCGAAGATATAGATACATCAGACATCAACGCCACTATTATTACAATGCCTAAGATGAGTGATACCATGACTGAGGGTACCATTGCATCATGGCAAAAGAAAGAAGGTGATAAAATTTCTTCCGGAGATATTATGGCCGAGGTAGAAACTGATAAAGCTACCATGGAGCTTGAAGCCTATGAAGATGGCACTTTACTGTATATCGGTGTCAAAGAAGGTGAGTCAGTAGAGGTTGACGGTGTGTTAGCAATTGTTGGAGAAGAAGGAGCTGACTATGAGAAGTTATTGAAAGCTCACAAGGCAAAGGCTTCAAAAGATGAGTCTTCTGACTCTGGAAAAGAAGAGAAGAAGGAAGATAAATCATCAGAAAAGAAATCTACTGAGCAAAAAACAGAAAGCAAAGACAGTTCTGCTCAAAAAGCGACACAAGATACATCTACAGCTGATGGAAGAATAAAAGCTTCACCTCTAGCTAAGAAGATGGCTTCTGATAAAGGTTATGATTTATCAAAAATACCTGGCTCAGGTGATAATGGCCGTATCGTAAAGAAAGATGTAGAAAACTATACACCTGCTAAAGAAGTTGTGCAGCAGGCTGCTAAAGAAGAGGGCTCAACCTTCAACATACCACAAGTTGTGGGTGAAGAGAGCTACGAAGAGCAGAACGTGTCTCAGATGAGAAAAACAATCGCTAAGCGATTAGCAGAGAGTAAATTCACTGCGCCTCACTTCTACCTTACCATGGAGATTAACATGGACAAAGCGATGGAAGCGCGTGCTTCAATGAATGAGTACTCTCCGGTGAAGATCAGCTTTAACGACATCGCAATCAAAGCTGTAGCAGCAGCCTTGAGACAACACCCTAAAGTAAACTCTTCATGGTTAGGAGATAAAATAAGATACAACAAGCACGTACATATTGGTGTAGCGGTAGCAGTAGACGAAGGGTTGCTAGTACCTGTTGTGAGATTTGCTGACAGCAAAAACCTGTCTCACATTTCAGCTGAGGTAAAACAACTTGCAAAGAAAGCAACGAGTAAAGAATTGCAGCCACACGAGTGGGAAGGTAACACATTTACCATTTCCAACTTAGGTATGTTTGGCATAGAAGAGTTTACAGCGATCATCAATCCGCCAGACTCTTGTATTCTTGCTGTAGGCGGTATTAAGCAAACTGCTGTTGTAAAAGACGGCCAGTTAGTGCCAGGCAATGTGATGAAGGTGACGCTTTCATGTGACCATAGAGTAGTAGATGGTGCATTAGGAGCTGCTTTCTTACAAACGCTTAAAGGGCTATTAGAAAACCCGGTGAGAATTTTAGTATAATCACCTACGGGTTTATATCAAGACAAAAAGTAACGATCCTCAGAAGATTTCTGGGGATCGTTCTTCATTTAAAGCGATAGTGAATTAAAAAAATGCAGGTCTTAAAACCTGACTTAAGATCTTGCGTTTGCTAGATAAGTTATAATCAGAATCCGTGTTTGGGTTCAACTCAAAACAAAACAAAAAACAGAATGACCAAAGTAAGATCAACAACCGTGTTGGCGGTTATACATAACGGAGAAGTGGCCATTGGTGCAGACGGACAAGCAACTATGGGCAATTATGTGGCCAAGAGTAATGTGAAAAAGATTAGAAAACTTCAGGATGGTAAGATAGTAACTGGTTTTGCAGGATCTACTGCCGATGCATTTACACTTTTAGAGAGATTTGATGAGAAATTGAACAGCTTCGGTGGCAACATGAAGCGTGCTGCAGTAGAGTTAGCCAAAGACTGGCGCACTGATAGATATTTGCGCAAGTTAGAGGCCATGCTAATCACAGCAGATAAAACCGAAGTACTGATCGTGTCGGGCACAGGTGATGTGTTGGAACCAGATCATGATATTGCTGCCGTTGGTTCAGGAGCCATGTATGCACAATCTGCAGCATATGCGCTCAAAAAGCATGCAGCAGGCCTTACAGCTGAAGATATCGTAAGAGAAAGCCTTAACATTGCTGCCGATATCTGTATTTATACAAACCATAATTTAGTAGTAGAAAAAGTATCTTAATATGCTAACTATTTATCACAACCCAAGATGTTCTAAAAGTAGAGAAGTGCTCAAAAAAATTGAAGCTTCGGGTCAAATGGTACAAGTGGTGGAGTATATGAAGACAGTTCCATCAAAGGAAGAGCTTAAAGATTTGATCGAAATGATCGGCATCAAACCTGAGCAGTTGATAAGAAAAGGTGAGGCTGATTATAAAGAGAACTTCAAAGGTAAATCACTGACTGATGATGAGTGGGTAGAGGCCATGGTGCAATACCCTAAACTTATCGAAAGACCTATAGTAATTAAAGAAAAACAAGCCGCTGTTTGTCGTCCTCCTGAGAAAGTGGAGGCTTTTATTTAATAGCTCATTAAAGTTAAAAGTGCCTCAAGATTTAGGGTTTAACCTTGAAAACTTGAGGCACTTTTTTATTACTTAATAACCAATCTTCTGGTTATTTGCTCTTTACCGGTAGTAACCGTGTAGATATAAACACCCGGTTTCAGGTCTTCCGTATCCAGCGTAAGTGCGTATAGATTCGCTTCTTGTTCCTGATTTAGCACTTCCTTTGCTAACTGACCTTTGCTATCTCTCAGTTCAATTTTTACATTCGACTTTTCAGACAATCCATAGTGTATGGTGGTAAAAGCGTCAGCCGGGTTAGGATAGTTGCCAATGACCATTATATTGCCTTTCTCAAAACCGGTAGCCGATACTGAGGGTAGGGAAGGAGCGCTTACATTGTATGCATTTGAAGATTGTATGGGACCACTCGCTTCTTTAAGTCGTGTGTCCCCACTATTTACATACCAGCTTTCGCCATTGCTCTGCCCTGTAGTGATCGTTTTCACATCATCTACATAGTACCAATCAGCCTGAGCTTTTTGCCCGTTTACGGTGAGTAGAAAATAACCATGCTCATTGAGGTCAGCATTTTTTATGTGTGGGTTGAATAGGCCCAAAAGCCTGGTAAGAAATCCATCAGAGATACCAACAAGCTCATCAAGATTGCCAGATGAGATGCTTGGAGCTACAAACTCTACTGCTGCTGAATTTTTCTTGTTGAAAGTATAGCTCCAAAAGGAGGTAGGCAGGTCTCCTGCAAATGTCATATGAATATCTCCTGTAAGCATCACCACATTATCGATATCATTACTTTTAATGTAATCTAACAACCGCTCTCTGCTGTCGGCATACCCATCCCAGGTGTCGGTAAGGCCAAGACCTCTGAGAGGCATAAGTAAAACCTGATTGGCTACAACTTTCCATTGAGCGTTTGAATTCTTCAGGTTATTTTCAAACCATGAAAACTGGGTTTCGCTTAGTAGCTGTCTAGATGCTGCTTGTTTCGTATTGCTATGATTAGAAGTTCTTCCTTCTGCCTGATATGCTTTTTCAATCAAAGCTTTTGCTTTAATGAATTCCTCATCGTTCTCCAGTTCAGAAAGCTTTGAAATTCCCTTGTCTTCAACACCCCATTTGCTGATGATATCTAAAAGGTATTGGTATTCTTCCGAAGAAAGGTTGCCTTTCACCGAATTAGGCATGATTTGTTCGAGGTACATTTCGAAATCGGCCTCAGTTCTTAAACCAGCCTTTCTTTTACCGATCAGACTGTCCTCTTGCTTTTCTCTACCTTCAACTCGTGTATCGAGAAGGATCAAATCCATAAGGTTGCCATAATTGATTTTTCTATAGATACGATTAGGGTCTTCTGTTGATCTAATAGGCATCCACTCAAAATATGCCTGGTAGGCGTTGTTTTTTCGGGCGTTCCATTCGCCTTCGTTTGATTGATGGTTCTCAGCACCATCCATATAAGCGTTGTTGGCAAACTCATGATCATCCCAAATAGTAATAAACGGCAGTTGTTGATGCGCCTTTCTTAGCTGTGGATCGAGACGGTAGTAGGAGTATCTGATTCTGTAATCCATGAGTGAAATGATCTCATTCTCCGGAATGTGGCCCCTGTTTACATCTTCAGAGTATCCATACCCTCCAGCTTCATACTCATAGATATAGTCTCCGAGGTGGATAAGCGCATCTATATCATTTCTCTCTGAGATACGCTCGTAGGCGTTGAAATAACCATCCTGATAGTTGGAGCAAGACACTACAGCAAACCGAAGTTGATTGATGTCTCCTTCTGGGGCTGTTCTCGTTCTTCCTGTTATGGATGTAGCTCCCAATGCATTGAAGTCATAATAATATGTAGTGGCGGAAAGCAAACCACCCACATCCACTTTTACCGTGTAGTCTTTGCTGGCGTCTGTATAATAAACACCGTTATTAACTACATTAGTCATATTAGGATCGGTAGCTACGCGCCAACTTACCGGAATGGTGCCATCTGACTCAGGTGTAACTCTCGTCCAGATAATCACACGATTTTGCAAAGGGTCTCCCGAAGCCACACCGTGGTAAAATGGCTTAAGTGCAGGATCGAAATAGCTGTCTAAATTTTGTGTAGATCCTGTGCGGGTAATGGCTGTAAGGCCAGTTCGATTTTGAGCATTTATAGTAATACTCAAAAGCACTAAGAGTGCTGTAAATAAGTTTTTCATGGTGAGGTTGGTTTAGTTGATTTTTGTTTCAACTAAGGTAAAACCACCATATTACTGCATAAATAAGCCTGTGTTTTGATATGATGAATTAATTATTAACCGAAATATTTGGGAGTAGCCCAGAGGTATTATTTTCTAAAATAATAGGCTAACTCCCAATTGATTATAAGATTAAATAATTTCTTAAAGCGGCATATTTTGAAACATGCAAATCAATGTTATTTTAACAATTTAAAAGCATGAGACCACTGGTTATCTCTAAAGCCAGGAATACACCATAACATACACAAAGGCTCGATGGCCCGAGCCGCCTGTGCTTTACCCATGTCGGCAGTTTCCCAACCAAACTGATCTATAATTTCAGATACAATTTGCTTAGCTTCATCATCATTGCCAGCGATAAACATGGTGGGTTTACTGTCCAAATTTGGGTTAACCATCAGAGCACTTCCTACACTGCTAAATGCCTTTACAAATTTTGTATGAGGCTGCTCTTTTTGCAGTTCTTCCATTAGGGAGTAATTCTGGTCTGTGAAGAATTTCAGCACACCTTCTTCAGGTTGCTCATCAGCAATAGGGTTTGTGGCATCTATTACTACTTTGTTTTTTAGGTTGTCAGCCTTTGCCAGGTCTATTGCAGACTTAGCCGCTGTACCCTTCACGGCAAGTACAATGATTTCACCAAATGAGGCCGCTTCATCAAATGTACCTATGTTTACTTGTTGAGCTTCTTCCCGCTGCCAATCGGCTAGTTTTTCCGGACTACGAGTTCCTAGTTTTACCTCATATCCATGTTTTGCAAAGCCCATACTTAACGTTTTGGCTACTATGCCAGATCCTAAAATTCCTATTTTCTTACTCATCTTTATATTTATTTAGTTGTACATACAATTATATATAGAAAAAAATTACTGCATCAACTGTGACGCTTCATGAATTTCTTTAGTCAGTTTTTTGGCTTGATCTTCACCAAGTAAGTTAGAATACTCTTTATAAAGGTTTTGCCATGATTCGCGTAAAAGAGGTTGCAGTTTAACACCATCAGATGTAGGTCTCACTTCTGTTGCTCTGCCTACCGCACTTCGCTCGACTAAGCCTTTGTATTCTAATTTTTCTAATAATCTGGTTACAGTAGAAGGAGTGAGTTGCATATGCTCACTGAGTTCTTTAGGCTGAATTCCAGGTTTATCATTTACACTCATTAATAAAAAACCGTATGAAGGTGCTAAACCTGTACGTCCAAATGAATCTTCTGCCATTTTTGTGAGCATTCTGGCCAGGGCATTAGCTGAGTAGTACAGGCAATTGCAATATTTATCCTTCCCGGTCTTTTCCATGGCACAAAGCTATGATTAATGAT
>NZ_SMMD01000760.1 GCF_009711475.1 Fulvivirga aurantia | reverse complement strand
ATTATCAACTACGAAAATTGCTTATTATAGAAAGCATTTCGAGCGAAAAAGAGTTCCCAACTCAGTAATAAAAATTTGTCTTAACATGCACCCCCTCTAGTTCGTTACTTTCTGTAACTTAAAGTTGAAATTTAGATAGACAAATTATATGAGTCAGGTACCATTGCCCAGCACAGATAAACCCCGTATTGTAGTTATTGGTGGGGGGTTTGCAGGAATAAAACTTGTAAAGCGATTAAAAAACCTCCCGGTGCAAGTTGTACTCTTCGACCGAAACAACTATCACACATTTCAGCCCCTGCTTTATCAGGTGGCTACCGCAGGCCTGGAGCCAGACTCAATTGCAGATCCGCTCAGGAAACAACTAGAACCTGTAAAGAATTTTTTCTTTAGGATGGCAGAGGTGTATAGCATCGAGCCGGAAAATAATTTAATAAAAACTGAAATAGGAGAAGTAAAGTATGACTACCTCGTACTTGCCACAGGCTCAAAAACCAATTTTTTTGGTAATGAGTCGATCATGCAAAACGGGTTTCCTCTTAAGCAGATCCCTCAAGCACTTGATCTGAGAAGCCATATACTTCAAAATTTCGAAGCAGCAAACATTGCTACAGACGAAAAGGAATTAGCTTCCAGAATGAATGTTGTAATAGTCGGTGGTGGCCCTACTGGTGTGGAGGTAGCCGGAGCCATGGGCGAACTAAAAAATAATATTCTACCTGGAGATTACCCTGAGCTTGACTTTGGCCTAATGACCATTACTCTTTTAGAAGGTGATGACAGGCTTCTTCGTGGTATGTCTGAAGCCTCCGGAAAGCGTGCGCTCAAATACCTTGAAAAGTTTGGAGTAAAAGTAAGGCTCAATACTATGGTTAAATCTTACGATGGACTGGTAGCAGACCTTGGAGACGGAGGCCATATTTCCACACACACGCTTATTTGGGCTGCTGGGGTAAAAGGAAATTTCCCTAAAGGGTTAAATAAAGAATCAATAGACAAAGGGCGTCTTTTGGTAGATCCTTATAATGCAGTAAAAGGGCACGACAATGTATTTGCCATAGGCGATATTGCCATGATGTCTTCCGATGAATTTCCTCAAGGGCATCCGATGTTGGCGCCAGTAGCGATCCAACAAGGAGAGCATTTAGCTCAAAATTTCAAACACATACTTTCTGGTAAGCAGAAGAAAGCTTTCAAATATAAAGATCAGGGTTCGATGGCAACGGTAGGTCGAAATAAGGCTGTAGCAGATATCGGAAATATGAAAGTTGGGGGTTTCATGGCCTGGTTGATATGGATGTTTATTCATCTTATTTCAATCATTGGTTTCAGAAATAAAATCATAGTCTTTAGCAACTGGGTATGGAATTATTTTACTTATGACAAAGGCACCCGCTTGATTATACGTAAATTTATCCCCAAAAATAGAATCAAAGAAGAGGTGTAAACCTCTATGTAATTTATCGTATGAAAGGCTCTTTTATTCAATACCTGGTAGGCTCAATCATGGTCGCCTTTTCTCTGTATCAAGTGTATATTCGGGATTTTTGGGAGTTTGCACTCTATGCAGTGGCAGGCTCAGCTTTTATAACCATGGGGTTAATTAAGGATAAAACCTTCCCTAATAATGAGAGGTTGATGACCATACTATCCTGGGTGCTCATTGCAGGTACACTTTTTCTTTTCTTTTTCTTGGTGAGAACCGATGGTTGACTCCATTTAGGGTATTTTTTATCCATTGGTAAAATAGTGTAGAGACCAGCTACTGGTAATCAATTAGATTAGGGCAAAATTTTTAATCGTTGAATAAACTTAAACTATACTGGTCGTTACAAATTGGAGGGTGGTTTACGTTTGCACTGGTGCAAATCGTGGGATTTCTCGTATTTGGTGGGCAACTTGTAAGTTTAAATCAAGCCATATTTTGGCTTATCGAGGCTTTTTTGTTTTTAATCTTTACCCACTCGTTCAGGTTGCTGATCATAAAGTGGGGCTGGCTGGCACTTGGTATGGCCAGGTTGATTCCGAGAATTCTGATAGCCATATTTTTCATAGGCATAATCGTTTATTTTGCCAGGTTATTGGTTTCAATACCACTTAATATTTACAATCCTGAAGTGGCGCTAAGTCCTGCCAATATCCTTGGTTTGTCTATTGTTTACTCCCTTATATTATTTCTGTGGGCCGTTTTATACTTTATTTACCACTATTTTGAGCAGTACAATATTTCACTGAAACACGAGGCAGCAATTCATGAAATTGAGTTAAATAACCTAAAGTCACAGTTAAACCCACATTTCATATTCAATGCACTAAATAGTATCCGTGCTTTGGTAGATGAAAATCCTGTAAAATCAAAAAACTCTATCACGCAGCTATCGAGTATTTTAAGAAACTCATTGGCTTCGGATAAAAAGCGATTAACTAAATTCGAAAGCGAGCTAAAGACCGTTAAAGATTATCTTGGACTGGAAAGTATCCGTTTTGAAGAGCGGTTGCAAACAGAATTTGACATTCATCCTGCGAGTTATGAATTTTATGTACCCCCATTGATGTTACAAACCCTGGTAGAAAACTGCGTGAAACACGGTATCTCCAGACTCAAAGAGGGTGGATTCATAAAGATGAAGACTTATCTTAGAGATGATGGGCTACGAATAGAGATTCAAAACAGTGGACAGTTTACTGAGGCTCCGGCCAACAAACCAAAGGAAAAAGGGGGGCTTGGCTTAAAAAATACCCGCCAAAGGTTAAATTTACTTTATGGTGAAGCGGCCTCATTTAAAATTTATAATAAATCAGACAATACGGTAATAACCGAATTGATCATACCTAAAAGCATGCAAGCATGAGAGCACTTATAATTGATGATGAAAGATTAGCGAGGAAGGAACTGAGCAATTTGCTCGCAGAATATAATAATGTTGAAATAGTAGGCGAAGCTGCCAATGCAGATGAAGCTCAGGAACTGATACAAAAAGAAAATCCTGACTTGCTGTTTCTGGACATTCAAATGCCTGGAAAAACTGGTTTTGAACTGTTAGAAATGCTTGATAACGTTCCGAAGGTAATCTTTACTACAGCTTATGATGAGTTTGCATTGAAAGCATTTGAAGTAAATGCGTTAGACTATCTGCTCAAACCTATACAACCAGAAAGACTGAAAGAAAGCATTAGTAAGCTGCCTGAGGAATCTACAGCAAAAAAACCGCAAGACGAGGAAAAGAAATTGGCGCTTGAGGATCAGGTTTTTGTAAAAGATGGTGATAAGTGTTGGTTTGTAAGCCTTTCGAATATCCGCCTTTTTGAGTCTGACGGTAACTACATCAAAGTGTATTTTGATAACAATAGACCAATGATCCATAAGTCTCTCAATGCGCTTGACGAAAAATTAGACACCAGAAGCTTTTTTAGAGCGAGCCGTAAACATATTGTAAACTTAAGCTGGGTCGAAACTATCGAGCCATGGTTTAACGGTGGACTTATGGTAAAGCTACGTGGTGGTGATAAAGTGGAGGTGAGTAGGCGTCAGGCAGCCAAGTTTAAAGAAATGATGAGTTTATAAGTTAAGAAGAGAGCTTCTTTAATAACTCAATAAGCTCAGCTTCTACTTTCCAGTCTTTGGCAAGCTTCAACATGGCAGTTGCCTCAAGCTCTGTCACATAACCTTTAAGGTTGTTGGCTTGCCAGACCATTTCTATAAGTTTCACACGGTTTTCTTTGCGGTAATCGCCTACAACATCATTGAGGTACTCTCGGGCGCGTTCGAAAGAATTAAAATAGTCTTCCGCTATAAAATCGTTGGCCCACTGGAGTTCTGCTTGTCCATCGAGGCTATCAGCAGTTTCATTTAAATTATTCCGCTCATCTTCATCAAGACCGTGATAATGAAAGATTATTGCTTTGAGTAATAAGTATGCTTTTTTCTCCTCTGATGTCATGCGCAATTGTTAAGCGGCAAAAAACGTATTTTTTTCTTTAAATGCCAGCAATTTTATAAAGAACCGGTCGACTAGGAGAAGCGTCCATCTCCAGGTTTAATGTCTGCATGTTTAATAAATACAGACCGTCTTTTATATTATCATTTATGTAGGCCAATTCAGTAATTGTGGCACCCTTTCTTGTATTATCAGGTAAGCCCCAAAAGGCACGATGCGCTTTCAGTGCACCACCATCAACCTCTTTGTCTACTGATGGTAAATCAAGTACCAGATGTTCGACACCTTGTGAGTGTAGAAACTCAGTAATTTTATGATCCAGATAAGATGGGTTTTGCCCTGAGTATTGCCTTAGTTTTTTGCTCTCATCGTTTGGTAGAGTTCTTATAATTGCAGCGTCCCTTCTTTCTTGCGGCCAATTGGCTACAAATGATTCAAAAGTAATTATTTCGTCTTCACCAATTTTTTCTGGAGTTAAACTTATTAGCTCAGCCACAAAATGACTTTCTTTTAAAGTGTTGCTGATAGTGCCATGCTCATCTGGCGTGATATGCCCATAGCACTCTGTATGAGTACCATTGCCGTGAGGTGTAAGAGTTATCTTTTGATAATTTACACTTCCACCCTGAGCAACACTACCAACAAAATCACCCAAAATTATAGTTTCAAACTTTACAGGCTCAGCCCAATAACAGTTTGGATTTGAGCTACCATCTTTTATTGGAAGTGAAATATCCAATGGCTGAGAGAGGTCTGCAGATAAAATTCGGTGGTCGTAAGTAAACTGTATATTCATAATAGAAATAAATCCGATGAAATTAGGTCTGCAAGTAATAGCCCTTTTTTAGAAAGTACAAGATGGTTATTCATTACCTGAGCGTTTTGCTGCTCTAATAGGTTATTGATATAATCGGCCTGATCTGTAAGAAGGTCATAACCAAACTCCATTTTTAGCCTTTGCAAATCAGCTCCCCATTTGGTGCGCAAGGTAGTGAGCAAATAGTCATTGATTTTATCTTTTTGCGATAGCGCGTCTAACGTAAACGGGATGTTATTTACCGCCAGAGCATCGAGATACTTTTTATTATGACTCACATTAAATTGGCGATTTACTCTGTTATATGAGTGCGCACTTGGCCCGACACCCAGGTAGGCTTCCTGCTTCCAGTAAGATGAGTTATGCTTTGATTCTCTGCCCGGTAAACAAAAGTTAGACACCTCGTATTGCTCATAGCCCTTTTCCGACAAATGATTAATTAAAATTTCAAACTGGTCCGCGGCTTTGTCGTCACTTACGTCTTTGAACTTCCCCTTTTCTCTTTTTCTACCAAAAATCGTATCTGGTTCTATTGTCAGGCAATAGCTCGAAATATGGCTGGGTTCAAGGTTGGTTGCGGCTTGTAAATCTTTTGTCCATAGCTCAGAATTTCTATCGGGGATGGCATAGATAAGGTCAATACTGAGGTTGTCGATTCCAACCGTACGAGCATTTTCTATACACTTAAAAGCCTCTCCGGAATCATGTGCCCGGTTAAGAAATCGCAAAACTTCATCATCAAAGGATTGTATACCTATACTAAGCCTATTGACTCCCAGAGCCTTTAATTCATTAAGTTTTTTCTCAGAAAGATCATCAGGGTTGGCTTCAAGCGTAACCTCAGGTTGAGATGATACCTGATAGTGATCATAAACGGTTGCTAAAATTTGTTCAGTCTGTTGCTGGGTTAAAAGAGAAGGTGTTCCACCCCCAAAATAGATAGTTTCAATAGGTTTTCCTTCAACATAATTCTTTTGTATTACAAGCTCTTGGCAAATTGCGTTTACCATTTCAGCCTTCAGCGTCTGATTTGTACTGAAATGAAAATCGCAGTAATAGCACGCTTGTTTACAAAAAGGTATGTGAATATATATGCCAGCCATTGTGTTATCTGTAAATTCACTGCAAAAGTATTACTATTTGGTCAAGCCTTTAATACATATCATATTTCTTTCCCTGCTAATACCTGTATCAGTTGTTGCTCAAAATAAAAAAGCCAATCTAGAATACCTTCCATCAGGCCAAAACCTTAATGATCAGCTGACAAGTGCAATCAGTTATACTGATACTTTACAAGTAGTTGAAGAAGTGTCAAAAAATATAAATGCACTACATAAAGCTGGGTTTCTACTTTCCAGAGTCAATGGGGTTACTCAATTAAGCGATAGTTCTTTTACCATTGAGATTTTTACGGGCCCAAGGTTTGAATGGGTGTCGTTAAGTAGCGGCAATTTAAATGAAGAGATTCAGTCAAGAGTTTCTTTTAAAGAAAGATCGTACACTCAAAAACCATTTCGACTTGATCAGGTAGGTAAACTTTACGACAGAATATTGTCGTACGGAGAAAATAACGGCTACCCTTTTGCTTCCATATCCCTTGATTCAGTCAAAGTAAGAGAAAATACAATTTCAGCCTCACTTCAATTTCAACCCGGGCCACTTATAACTTTTGACTCGCTCATTATAAAAGGAGATTCTTTTGTGAAAAAGTCGTGGCTCGAGGCCTATTTAGATATTCGGCCGGGTGAGCCATTTAGTCAAACGAGTATAGATAATATAGACAGAAGACTTAAGAGACTCTCTTTTGCAAGACTTACAGAAGTCCCTGTCATAGTATTTAAAAATGAAAAGGCTGAAATAACACTTACACTTGAGAAAGTAAAGACTAACCGTATCGATGGTATTATAGGGTTCTTACCAAATGAAAAAGCGGATGGAAGCACATTGATTACCGGGCAGTTTGAGATGGCTTTAAATAATCTGTTCAACAGCGGAAAGGCACTGGATGTACATTGGCAAAGCCTCAAACCAGAATCACAACTTTTAGAGTTAAGCTATTTTCATCGAAATCTATTTTACTCACCTCTTGATTTTGAGTCATCGTTTTATCTGCTTAAGGAAGATTCTACATTTATTAATAGAAAAGGACTGATCTCCTTTCACTACCAGCCCTCTCTTCACGACATAAGCTTTTTTACACGTCTAGAGTCTTCCAGATCACTAAGTACTCAATCAGAGCAACGTGCAGATGTATCAGACTTTAATATTAACTATTACGGTTTAAGACATGAGTATACAGACATTACTGATACAAAAGTGCCCAGAGGAATTGCCACGCATTTAGAACTGGCGGTTGGCAGTAAAAAAATCAGAAATATCGATAATCTACCACCCGAGATAATTAACCAGGTTGATAGTAGGTCTGCTCAATACAATATACAAGGCTCGATAAATCCTCTGTTGCGCTTGAGTAACTCTTTTGGCACATCCATTAGATTGACAGGGGCTAAAATTTTCAATGATAACTTATTCTTAAATGACCTGTACAGGGTAGGAGGCCTTCAGTCGTTAAGAGGGTTTAACGAAAATTTCTTTTTTGCCGAACAGTTTCTCACGGCAAATTTAGAGGTCAGGTTGCATTACGATGAAACCTCATATCTGTTTGTGTTTTACGACCAGGCATATCTTTCTTATG
>NZ_SMMD01000404.1 GCF_009711475.1 Fulvivirga aurantia | reverse complement strand
GTCTAAGTTTACAGGCACTCCTGATAAATCGCTAAAGTTGCCACTAAATAGTGAAACAGAGCCACCACCACCGGAAAGCGTGAGTGAATTTGAAGCTCGGCTTATAGATTGAATTTCATTAGTAGGATCAGCATCGGCATCATTAATCAGTGGGCTCAGGTCTACACTATTACCGTTTTGTATGCTTAGCGTATTGGCACTGAATGAGATATTTTGATTGTCTGTATTTGTGCCTGTAAATGGTGATAAATCGATATCAGAAGCTCCTGCATTGTTACTTATTGATAAAGTTGTGCCTGTGAGAATAAGATCTTGTATTTCGTTTGTAGGGTCAGCATCGGCATCACCTGTGTTGCTAATTGTATTGTTAACGATAGAAATTCCAGTTCCTGCCACCAACTCAGGGCCATTTTTAAGCGGTTGCCAGTTAGCGTCATGCCAATAGTAAAACTTATTTTCATTGCTATCAAAAACTAGCAGACCATTGTCAGAGGCAGTTAAATTAGAAGTAAAACTGTTAGCTGTGCGCTCGCTTGTTGTGAGTCTGGGCACCAAAAACCCCTGATTGTTTGTGGGTGACACCAGCTCGAGTACTGCATTGTCGTTTGAGTTTTCTGTACCTATCCCCACAGAGTTTTGGGCAGAACAAATTATTATATTTATGAAGAGACAGGAGAGAGTTAAACAGTATATTCTTTTCATAATTACAAAGCTTTAACCTATACAAGTTAAACTTTACATTACAAAAATCATATTTATTTTTTAATTAACTCATTAATTAGCAGTGAGATGAGTGATTAGGTTACCATAAAAGTCTACTAATTACAGTATTTCTTGAATATTTCGTTTATTTCTCCAGGCTGGAGATGTCTGCCTCGATTTTTGCCTGCCAACTCAATTATCTCGGAAACGGCTGAAGGGTTGAGTCCCATTTTTATTCCTAAATTTCGACAAAATAAAAGCTCTCGCTCATCTAAGTCCATGTCGATATTCATCAAAATCAGTAATCGATGAAATAGTGGTATAATTTGAAACTCATTTTCAGGCAAGTCTCTTTCGGTGCCAAGGGTTTCAATTTTGGCAAGATCAAGCATATCTACACCAAGTTTCTTTGCTACTACTTTTACATAGGTCGCCTCTATTTTTGATGTTTCCTCATCTGCATGAGCCAGTGCCATCAAATCTGCCAGATGACTTAGTTTTTCTTTGTAAGAAAGTGCCATGTAAAAAGTTATTTCGTAAAGTTTAAAGAACTCAGCAATTTAAATAAAAGAATCAAGAGGAAGGTAAGTTGTCTAGCAAAAACTGCTTTACGTTTTCTCCCATAATTGCCTTTATTTCAGAGGTTGTAAACCCTTGCTTCAACATTTCTTCTACAATTAAAGGCAGCCCTGTAATATCAAAAGGTAAAGTTACACTACCATCAGTGTCTGAGCCCAAAGCGACATGTTTAACCCCAACAAGTGACTTCACATGTTTCATAGAAGCAACAATGCCTTTCACGCCTTCATCGCCAATTGCACCAGGGAAGAATGCGATGCCTATAAGACCACCATTGGCAGCAATACGCTTTATCTGTGCATCTGAAAGGTTTCGGGGTGAGTTGAGTACTGCCTTTACACCTATATGAGATACGATTACGGGGCGGGTGGTTCTGTCGAGTATATCTTCAATCATTTGAGGTGAAATATGAGCCAGATCAATGATCATTTCTAAATCATCCATCCGATCAATCACTTGTTTGCCAAAATCGGTTAACCCTTCACCAGATATGCCGTGTGCAGATCCTCCCAGTTTGTTATCGAAGAAGTGCGTGGCTGCCATCATTCTCACACCAGCATTAAATAATTTATCCACATTTTCCAGATCACCTTCCAAGCAATGGGCTCCTTCGATACCCAAAAAGCCAGCCATTGCTTTTGGGTTTGTTTTTCTATGACTTACAAAGTTTGTGAGATCTGATTTTGACTTTATAAGCTGCATATTATCATAATCACTGGCGAAATCATGTAGTTTCTCACATTGATAGATAGCGCGATCATAGAGGTTAAACCAGGTGCCTACCGGCTGGCCTTGAGCAATGCTCAATGAAGTAATATTGTCTGTAGCATCAGCACTGTTTTGATGCATGTTTTGGCCTTTGGGAGATTTAGTTACGATAGTAAAAGCCTGTAGGGCCACATTGGCCTCCTGCATTCTAGGAAAGTCTACATGCCCGTAATCTGATTTCTCTGTGAGGTCTCGATCCCATAAGAGTGCATCGCAATGTAAATCGGCAATAAAGTCTAAATTATTATATACATCCATTGCCTGTTTAGAAGCTTGATATGGAGGAGGAGTGGTGATCTTATTTCGGCCTTTTTCTACAATAGGAGGGACGATGAGGGTAGCCGCAAAGTAAAGAC
>NZ_SMMD01000459.1 GCF_009711475.1 Fulvivirga aurantia | reverse complement strand
AATCACATCGTCAATTTACCTGCCTCAAAAAGCATTAGTAATCGTGTATTAATTGTAAATGCACTTTCAGGAAAATCAGCGCAAATCCATAATTTGTCTGAAGCCAGAGATACCGTAACCATGAACAGGCTGCTCAAAAGTAGTGGGGCAGAATTGGATGTATTAGATGCAGGGACTACGATGCGTTTTCTTACGGCATATCTTACGGCAACTAACCAAAATAAAGTACTCACTGGTACACCCCGAATGTGCCAACGTCCGATAAAAATCTTAGTAGAAGCACTCAAAACTCTGGGAGCGAATATCGAATATGTCGAGAAGGAAGGGTTTCCGCCCATTAAGATTAAAGGCCTCAATAATCAACAAACTGACAAACTCGAGGTGAGAGGGGATGTAAGCAGCCAGTATATTTCTGCATTACTAATGATTGCGCCTACTTTACCAAAAGGCTTGTCACTCACGCTCACAGGCAAAGTAGGAAGTAAACCCTACATAGAAATGACACTTAAAATCATGAGTAGATTTGGAGTTGATTATACCTGGAAAGAAAATTCTATTAGTATCAAAAATCAAGCTTACAAGGCTCCGAAGGAGATTACCATAGAACCTGACTGGTCTGGGGCAAGTTATTTTTACAGCTTTTTAGCTTTAAGCAAAAATGAGTCACTTATCATTAATGACCTGGTAGATAATTCTTTGCAAGGAGACAGAGCCACGGCTGATTTGTTTGAATCGATTGGAGTGAAAACTCACTTTAATGAGCAGACCGCCAAGCTTGAAAAGGTAAAACACGAATCGTCCGTTACTTACGACTTTACCGACTGCCCGGATTTGGCCCAAACTGTAGCGGTCGTTTGCGCTGCTAAAGGCATTACGTGTCATATGACCGGATTAGAAAGCCTAAAGATTAAAGAAACTGATAGGGTGCTCGCTTTGCAAAATGAACTAGCAAAGATAGGAGCACAATTAAAGGAAGAAGATAATCAATGGACGCTCATTCCTTCTTACGATTTACCTGCCGAGGTGTCAATAGCTACTTATGATGACCACCGTATGGCCATGGCTTTTGCCCCTCTAGCCACATTGATGGATGTGCGAATAGAAGAGCCTGAAGTTGTCAATAAGTCTTTTCCTTCATTCTGGGCTGAAATGAAAAACCAGGGGTTTGGCATTAGTGAATTATGAGACAACTCTTCTTACTAAGCCTCATTGTCACTCTCTTAGTCAGTTGTAATAAAAAAGGTACCAATGAAAATCTCTTTGTTAATGAAGTAAAGTCTTTAAACTCATGCAATAAAAGAGAAATCTTCTTAAGAGATATTTTAGAAAGAGATCAGCAAGTACGATCGAGGGTTGGGGAAATGAAAGCGAAATATGGTCATAACTCCGAAGAAAAACAGTTGGCTCTAGAATTAATGAATTTAATTGATGAAGAAAATAGGCAGAAAATTGCGCTCTTTTTAGATGAATATGGGTACCCTACCAGTTCTTGTCATACAGAAAATACAACCGATGTTCCAATATTGGTAATTCATCATTCGGGTTCTACTGATCTTATGAGGTCTTATTTTACCGTATTTTATGAGGCATACCTCAAAGGAGATATAAGAGAGTCTATGATGAGTCTATATTTAGAAAGAATACATATCATAGAAAATGGCTTTCATTTCACAATGCCTAGTCCTTATAAATCACAGGACAAAATCGATACCTTAATTTCAATTTTAGAAGTTAGGAAATCCTAAGCTCAAAAGCTCAAGCTATTGAAATAAGCCGGGGCCTTTCTGAGCCGACTCCCATACCATGAAAACATTTCACCATCTACGATGTGAATCTTTGCATTGGGACATAAGGCACTAAAATCACTAAAGTGTTTGGCTTTGAAAGGATAAGGTTCGCTTGACAATAAAATCAAATCAGGATTGATTGCTCGGATATCATCTGGAGACAACTCCGGGTATCTGTCTTTGGGAGCCACGTTATCTAACCCGATTTGAGAAAGCATAATATCAATAAAGGTGCCTCCTCCGGCCACCATGTAAGGTTTTTGCCATATAAAGTAGAGGACTTTAAGCGGGGCTTTCTTTTTGATTGACTCAAATCCACTTTTAATATCTTCTATAATTTCTTTACCTTTTTCAGCTCTCCCGACCAGACTCGCTACACTATTTATCATATCGAGAGAATCATTGAGCGTATAAATATCACTCATCCACACCGGATATTTTTCCCTTAGTTGCTCAATACCCTCTTTATAGTTTTCTTCTTTATTGCCTATAACCAGGTCTGGGTTTAATTCATCAATTTTTGAAAAATTGAAGTTTTTGGTGCCACCAATTTTTTTAACATCTCTAACCTCGTCAGCAGGATGAATGCAAAACTTAGTAATCCCTTTTACTTCGCTTTTTAAACCTAGATCGAAGAGTAATTCTGTTTGTGATGGCACCAGTGAGACAATCGAGCTGGGTGTTTTTGGCAACTCAATCGTGCTTCCCATTTGATCTTTAGATATGATATCCCCCATAGGGGTAAAGATAGGCTACGCTTTTAAACAAAAAAATTGGACTACTTAGCGTAGCCCAATTCTTTTATGGAGTTTAAAAAATTTGGTATCGATATGTCAAAGGTTGTACCCTTGCCATAGTCAGAAGTAACCTCGACCTGTCCATTAAGCTTATCCACTGTATCTTTTACAATATATAATCCTAAACCCGACCCTTTTGCGTTTTCATCGGCTCTGTAAAAAATATCAAAGATACTATCGAGGTACTCCTGTCTAATACCGATACCATTGTCTTTCACCTGTATTTCGCAGGTATCTTCTGTCACCTCAATGTCAATATCAATAAAAGATGACTCTTTCTTTTTGTCACTGTATTTAATCGCGTTGGACAGTACGTTAGTAATTACAGTTTTTAGGCGTATTGA
>NZ_SMMD01000296.1 GCF_009711475.1 Fulvivirga aurantia | reverse complement strand
AAAATAATGGTCAATTGACGGTCACTGTGAATACCTTGCCAGAGGCTATTGATCAAAACAGCTCTATTAATTCAGAAAGCGAGTTCTGTGATGATGGAACAGGAAACATCGATAATATTGATCTTAGAATATTTGACGATAATATAATTGGTGCTGCAAATTTAGCTGATAGAGCTATCACGTGGTGGGAAGATCCATTAGTTCCGGTTAACGACCCTTCAGATTTGATTAACCCTGTGCCTGAAGTAACACCTGGTGGAGCAACAGATGCTGATGGAGTTGATGATGGTGATTTATTTTACGCTTTAATCGAAGATCTTACTACAGGTTGTTTAAATATAGCACAAGTAGAAATAACTGTATACCCTTTACCTGATGCAAATCCAATAAGCGGACCAGATGATGTGTGTGCAGATGCTGGTACCATTGTAGTTTACCAGGTAAATGATGGTCTAAACCCTAATTCAACTTATGATTGGCAAATTACCGGAGATTATGTTTTAGAAGGTGGAGGTGATCCAACCGATCGTTTCGTTAATCTATCATTTCCAAATGTAGGTTCTGCAAATATTGTGGTACAGGAAACTTCTCAAGACGGTTGTTTAGGCCCTACAAATTCAAAAACAGTTACTATTTCCGATTCTCCACCTGCACTGACCTTTGTGACTTCTGGAGGAAAAAGCCCTGATGAAGTTTGCGAGTTTCAAACGGGAGTAGTTTTTGAAGTAAATAACTTTGCTTCAACAGTATATAATTGGACACTTCCAAGTGGTGCCGCAATTACTAATAATCCAAATTTAAATTCAATTACTGTAAATTTTGGTGATCAGCCTGGTACAGTTTCCGTTACAGCGACTAGTGCAACGGGATGTTCAGGTGCCCCAGTTTCTAAATTAGTAAGTGTAAATGGTAGGCCAGTTTTAGATCCAAATCTAGATAATACAGTCTGTAGCAATGAAAATGCACAGATAAATTTCGCTGTTGACGGAACTAGTCCTGTTTCAGCTAACTCCTATCGAATAGAAAACATTCAAGTTAGTCCTGGTTTATCGGCAATAGTATTTAATTCGACAACACCAAGGACGGTACCAGCTGGAGATATTTTCAATGATGTGTTTGAAAATACAACCGGGGGTCCTTTAACTGTCCGCTACACTGTTATACCTATAAGTGGTGATAATTGTCCAGGTAATTCTGAGGTCATTAATCTTACTGTTGATCCTGAACCTATATTAGATAACAATCTAAATAATATCGTATGTAGCAATGAAGTAGCAGCAATAACATTGGCGGTAGAAACAGGTAGCTCAATTGCATCAGGTTATAATATTATAGGTATAACTATACCTGCTGACATAACACCGGGAGCAGGCAATCTTGTGACACCTGGAACCATACCTCTTAATAACCAAGCGAATAATATTTTGTCTAATGAATTATTCGAGAATACAACAGGTGGTTTGAGAACAGTTGAGTACGAGGTTGTACCTGTGGGTAATACGGCCGAAAGTTGTACTGGTAATTCAATGATGGTACAATTAACTGTACAGTCTCAACCATTTGGTTCCGACATTACGGTAGCAGCAGAATGTAGTGATCAG
>NZ_SMMD01000679.1 GCF_009711475.1 Fulvivirga aurantia | reverse complement strand
CTCTTTTGAAACTCTTTTAAAGCATCGCTTTTATTGCCTTTTCTATATTTAATGCTTCCCTTCCTGTAAAACCACTCGGCAGAAAGGCTATCTTGCTTCAATAGGTGCTCTGTCGATTGCAGTGCGCTCAAGGCAATGTCAAGACCTCTCTGGTAATATAGTTTATAAGCGAGCTTTGTGGCGTATTGCAGTTGAGCTTCACGGCTTAATAATGAATAGCTCTTGATAGCTTCTGATGCATATTCGCTGGATTTTAAAGAGTCTTGCCTGTAGAGCTCCTCAGATAACTCAATCAGTATATCAATTTTGTCGCTTTGATTATCCACATATTTCAGCGCATGCTCAAGGCTATCCACTTGGGCAAAAGAAGAGAAAGAAAGCAGTAATAATATGAAAGTCAGTCTATACAAGTCTATTAAGATACAGACTCGAGTTTACTTAAAAAATAGCTTAGTGCTTTAAATTGAAAAGAGTGAACAGCAATTTGCTACTCTAGGTTAAAAAAGTAGCTTTTCGTATGATTCATGTCCAGGTTAATGACCTCAACTTCCAATCCTTTGTATTTTGCGTACTTGTTTTTGAAAAGTAGATAAGGACTGTGCTTTTTAGGATCAAAATTGATTTCAATACTGTTGAGCATTTCTCTGGAGTAAGCATCTCGTATGTTAAGCCTCAAGTGTGACCCCCGCCTGTAGTCAAGTGGTATAGAAATAATTGATTGATGATCTACATTGTACAGTACAGGGGTTTTAAAGTCATAATCTCCGGCAAATAGCTTTTTTCCATCATTGAGTGCTAAGGCTAATCGATATTGGTAATTTCCGGGCCGTAAAAGCGTGTCACTAAATGCATAGCGATTGGTCATGTCACCAAAGGCATTATATTTCACTGTGCGGGTACTTATAGAATCATATTTAAAATCAGCAATTGTCTTCCTCAAAATCTGCGTTGATAGCACCGTGTGTGATAGGCTGTCTGGTATCCGCCACGAGATGGCAAAGATATTTTCACGCCCATTTAATTTAACTGAGTCAAGAGGGTATAGATTTTTTGAAATCCCTCTGGGGGCCGGACTGACTTCTATAAAGAACTCACAGTAGTCGTGAAGATAGCCGTCTACATTGAGCCAGTAATATTGGTTAGGCTCAACATCTACTTCGATAAATATATCGTCTTGAGTGGCCAAAGAGGTGCAATTAAGGATTTGGTAAGTTGTAGGGTCGCATAACTCACCTTGCAATACAACAAGCTGCACACCTCGCATGTCCCGACATTTTTGGTCGAAGATGTTTACATACAACCTATTTTGATTGCCAGAATTGAAATAAAACCACTGATCGTTATGGTAGTCGATGCATTTTCCTGTTAGTGATTCATCAACACAAGCACTTTCTACGGTGTTTCCATCCGTAAATGAGCTTACGAAATTACTCAAGGTAAGCTGTTCGGCATTTGCCATGTCGTTATTCGGTGTCTGGCTGATACCCTTGAAGCTCAGTCCTAACAGGAAGATTATGCAAATAATCCTCAAAAGATGCATGAGAAGTATCTTAATGTGCCTTGAGCCAATTGTCACCAATTCCAGCTTCAACTTCCATCGGTACTTCAATCTCCACGGCATTCTTCATCAATTCAATAATCTTCGGACGCACCGTTTCGAGCTCATCTTTTGGTACTTCAAATACCAATTCATCATGTACCTGCATGATCATGGTGGTTTTAAGGTTTTCAGCCTTTAGCCACTCCTGCACTCTTACCATAGCAATCTTGATGATATCTGCCGCACTACCCTGAATTGGGGCGTTTATGGCGTTGCGTTCAGCATAACCTCTCATGGTGGCATTTCGACTGTTGATATCTCGCAGATACCGCCTTCTGCCCATTATGGTCTCTACATACTCATCCTCTTTAGCTTTTGCTATACAAGAGTCCATGTAGTTTTTGATAGATGAAAACTCCTTGAAATAAGCCTTGATAATATCGCTAGCCTCAGATCGTGGTATGTTTAGGTTTTGAGAAAGACCAAATGCTGAGATGCCATAAATAATACCAAAGTTCACCTCTTTGGCTTTTCTTCTCATATTAGGGTCGACATCGTCTACGGATACTCCAAATACCTTTGCAGCAGTAGTAGCATGAATATCACGGCCGTTTTTAAAGGCATCCATCATGTCTTGGTCTTTAGCAAAAGCTGCCGCGATTCTCAACTCTATTTGAGAGTAATCCGCTGCCAGCAAGACGTGATTGTCATCTTTAGGTACAAAGGCTTTCCTTATTTCACGCCCTTTTTTAGTTCTAATGGGGATGTTTTGAAGGTTAGGATTATTACTGCTTAACCTACCTGTAGCGGCCACTGCCTGTCCGTAATCTGTATGTATGCGGCCATCTCTATTACTTATCATTTTAGGGAGAGCATCTACATATGTTGATTTTAACTTCTGGTACTCTCTAAATTCTAAGATTTTATTGGCGATGTCATGCTCATTGGCCAAGCGGCTCAATATTTCTTCACCTGTTGCATATTGCCCTGATTTGGTCTTTTTTGGCTTGTCGACAAGTTTTAGTTTGTCAAATAATATTTCCCCAAGTTGTTTGGGAGAAGCAATATTAAACTCTTGTCCAGCGATTTTGAAAATTTCTTCTTGGGCAGCCAGGCTTATTTCCTGAAGCTCTTTTGACATAGACTCTAAAGCTGATTGGTCTACTTTAACACCTTCAAATTCCATTTGAGCCAATACATATACCAAGGGATGCTCAATCTCATCTAGCAGTTTAGTGAGTCTCTCATCCAGCTCTTTTACCAACGCCTCTTTTAGCTGCAGCGTGATATCAGCGTCTTCGCATGCGTAGTTTACCACCTCTTCCGGGTCGATGTCACGCATATTTTTCTGCTTTTTACCTTTAGGGCCTAAGATATCTGTGATCGGTATGGTAATGTAGTTGAGGTACTGCTCGGCCATCACATCCATACTGTGCTTTGTTTCCGGCTCTATAATATAGTGAGCCAACATAGTATCAAAAATATGTCCGGCTACATCGATCTCGTATTTTTTGAGCGCTAAAATATCGTATTTCAGGTTTTGTCCGATCTTTTTAATTTTCTCACTCTCAAGAGGTGTCTTGAACAGGTGAAGTATTTCTTGGGCCTTTTCATGGGATGACGGTACCGGTACATAATAGGCTTCATTTTTTCTGAAAGAGAAAGCAATACCCACCAGCTCGGCTTCGAAAGCATCGATACCTGTTGTTTCTGTATCGAAGCAAAATTCTTTTTGTTCCGAAAGTTGTTTGGCTAAATCAGCTAGCTCTTCTTTTTTATGGATGAGCTTATAGGATACCTTTTCAAGGTCGAGCCGAGTCTTTTCGATTACTTTTTCTGAGGTATCAACGTCAATTGCTTCTTTGCTGGCTTCGCTAAACATAGAGAGTTGTCCATCATTAGAAGGTGTGGTGGAGCCAGACTTCATTTCTTCTCCAAAAACCCTTCTTATGATTGTTTTAAACTCTAATTCTTCGAAAATAGGCTTAAGCAACTCTTCATTAGGGCCGTCATAAAGCAAGTCAGTTTCGTTGAATTCGATGGGAACCTCAATATTTATGGTAGCCAGCTCTTTAGACATTATGCCTTGCTGGCCAAAATTCTCTACATTCTCTTTTTGCTTTCCTTTGAGCTTATCCACGTTTTCGACCAACCCTTCTACAGAACCGTATTCTTTAATTAGCTTAGAGGCAGTTTTTGGTCCAATTCCTGGTATGCCCGGGATGTTGTCAGAAGCATCGCCTTGTAAACCAAGCATGTCTGTAACCTGGTCTATTCTTTCTATATCCCATTTTTTCAGTACCTCTTCAACCCCCATTACATCTACAGCATTACCCATATAAGATGGTTTGTATAGGTATACATGCTCTTCCACCAACTGACCGAAGTCTTTGTCAGGGGTCATCATAAACACTTCAAAACCGGCATTTGCTGCCTTTTTAGCTATAGTGCCTACAATATCATCAGCTTCATAGCCATCGATTTCCAAAATAGGTATATTAAACGCCTTGACTATGTCTTTAACCACCGGTATGCCTGTTTTTATATCTTCAGGGGTTTCCTGGCGATTGGCTTTATATTCTTTGTACTGCTCATGCCTGAAAGTCGGAGCAGAGGTGTCAAAAGCAACCGCAATGTGAGTAGGCTGCTCTTTTTGTATGATTTCTAAAAGCGTATTGGTAAAACCGAACATCACTCCGGTATTTATGCCTTTGGAGCTTATTCTGGGATTTCTACTAAAAGCAAAATGGGCACGATATATTAACGCATACGCGTCTAAAAGGAATAACTTTTTTTCTGGTTTACTCATAGCATAAAGGTATGCAGCTATTTGTAAAATCCTGTAATGTAGCTTTGAGTTTTTGCTATACCTGAAGTCGCTTACCTCTTACCCAACCGGTTTTTTTATCGGCTTCCTGCAGGGCCTTGTCATGAGCTTGCTTGTAAGTCTCTACAAACTGATAAGCCAATACCAGGGAATTTAAAAAGAATACCGACAAATAAGCTACATTTAAAAATACCAGGTTAAGCTTTAGAATGAGTAAGTAGTTGATCATTTCATAACCAAATAGAGCAACTCCCATAAGCATACTCATGGCAGAAAACCATGCTTCTGCCTGGTTTTCAAATAAGGCTTTTGTGATCATATAAATAGCGTAAACCAGATTGATGGCGACAAAAATCTGATAGGCCGGTAGTAATTGGGTGAAAAGCACCGTAGGAAGCATGATCGTGAGTGCAACAAAAATACAACTAACAATTATGATGATTGATTTTACCAGTTGGTTGCCATTCTTGTTAAAAACTTCATTGAGAAATAAAACGCCAAATAAAACACTGGTATAGAGTGACAGGTATTCGATCCTCAGTGCAAATGACCACGACAAATCAAAAAATGATGACACCAAATAAATATTGGAAAATACCGATCTAACAGCCCATAACAGACAAAATAAACCGAAGTAAAGCGAAGAGCGCTCTTGAGGACGGAGCGCAAAAAATACAATGAAAAATCCTGCTAATACGATGAGGCCACCTGTGAGCATCATGTTGGCAACAATTCTTTTTTCCCTTAGACTAGAAATATTGTCAAAGTCGCCAATGAATAAAGGTTTATGTATGCCGCCTCTTTCGTGATGGTAATTAGACACCTGGCAGATAATTTCTACGGTATCACTAGACTGAAAAATTTTCAGCTTTGGATTCCACTCTGGCTGACTGGTGGCTTTATCAATGCCAATGCTTCCATTTTGCGCTATTTCGTGGCCATTTACAAATAGTTTGTAGGCTGAGTAAACATTGGGTATATCTAAGCTTAAATTTTCAGGGGGGTTGTTTAGAAGTATTTTTAGTCGGTATGTGGCGTAACCTTGTCCGTCTAAATCGCGACCTTGAATGTATAAATTATTCCAAATAGCAGGTACATCTATATATGAAGGGCGAGTTTCCGGATTTTTAATCGTTTCTGGGGTTAGAAGTTCTCCCCAGTAAAATTCCCATTTCCCGTTGAGCTTTAAAATTTCCCCACTTTTAGT
>NZ_SMMD01000355.1 GCF_009711475.1 Fulvivirga aurantia | reverse complement strand
CGTCAGACCACTCAAAGTGGTCAGACGAGTTTTATTTTTCACCTGAATAATACTAACGAGGTAGATTTGAATGAGCACTCCACAAACCATACTTAAGCAATATTGGGGGTATGATCAGTTTAGGTCATTGCAGGAAGATATCATCCAGTCGGTATTGGCAGGCAATGATACGCTGGCACTATTGCCAACCGGTGGTGGTAAATCGATTTGCTTTCAGGTGCCAGCTCTTATCAAAGAGGGTGTTTGTGTTGTGGTTACACCCCTGATTGCTCTCATGAAAGATCAGGTTGAGCAATTAAACAAACGCAAAATATCCGCAACAGCTATTTACTCTGGGCTCAGCAAGCGTGAGATTGACATCAAGCTTGATAATTGTGTCTATGGTCAGGTCAAGTTCTTGTATGTCTCACCTGAGCGTCTAAAGACTGATCTTTTCAGAGAAAGGCTCAAGAAAATGACTGTGGCGCTTTTAGCGATTGACGAATCTCATTGTATATCTCAGTGGGGCTATGATTTTAGGCCATCTTACCTGGAAATTGCCACAGTACGGGAGTTGCTGCCTGATGTGCCAGTAATAGCTCTCACGGCTACGGCTACCCCGGAAGTACAGGCAGATATTGTGGAAAAGCTGGAGTTTAAGACGGGTCATCAGCATTTTCAAAAAAGCTTTTCCAGAGCCAACCTCTCTTATGCGGTAAGAGAAGAAGAAGACAAAGAAAGAAAGCTTCTTGAGGTACTTAAAAGCGTTCCCGGAACAGCTATCGTTTATGCCAGAACCAGAAAACGAACCAAAGAACTTGCAGCGTTATTATTAAAAAACGGTCTTTCAGCAGATTTTTATCATGCCGGACTTTCTCATGAAGAAAGGGTTAAAAAACAAGACAACTGGATAAAAAACAGAACTCGGGTGATCGTTGCCACTAATGCTTTTGGTATGGGTATTGACAAGCCAGATGTACGTGTGGTTGTGCATTTGGACGTTCCGGAAAACCTGGAAGCCTACTATCAGGAGGCTGGAAGAGCCGGTCGTGATGAGAAGAAAGCTTATGCAGTAATTATCTACAATCAGCTCGATGTAGAGCTACTTAAAGAAAGAATAACCCAGGAACACCCGCCTCCAGAGTTTCTTAAGCAGGTTTACCAGGCTTTGGCCAACTATTACAAACTGGCGGTTGGCAGTGGAGAGGGGCAAGCCTTTGATTTTGATGTACATGCTTTTTCTGAGCAGTATAGGCTTAACCATTTACAGGTATTTTACGCGCTAAAAAAACTCGAAGAGGAAGGATTCGTGCAGCTAAATGAAAGCTTTTACAGTCCGTCTCAGTTACATATTTGCGTAGATAATAGTACGCTGTATAAATTTCAGATTGCTAATGCTAAATATGATACGTTCATCAAAGCTATTTTAAGGCTGTATGGCGGAGAGTTATTCAACGGATTTCTGACCATTTCTGAAGACCAGATTGCTAAGCTGCTGAATACCGGCACCGACAAGATCGTACTGGCGCTCAATAGAATGGCTGAGATGGAACTCGTAATTTATGATGAGAAGAAAGACAAACCACAGCTTGTCTTTACTCAGCCAAGGCAAAATGCTGCTGATTTACGCTTAAATAAAGTGCGTTTAAAAGAGCGTGAGCAAACGGCCAGAAAGAAATTAGATGCAATTATCAACTATGTAAATCATAGAAGCCGATGTCGTACACAGCTGCTTTTAGAGTATTTCGGAGAAGTGAGTTACGAAAAATGTGGTGTTTGTGACTACTGTATAACAGAAAAGAAAAAAGACAATCTCAAAAGTGAGACAGAGTATCACCAGCAAATCAGGCATTTGATTGAAGAGCGGAGTCTATCTGTTGACGAGACGGTTGAGCAAATTAACCCTAAGGATAAAGAGCTATTTCTAGAGGTAATCAGAGAAATGGTTGATGCCGGAGAGTTGAAATATAAT
>NZ_SMMD01000687.1 GCF_009711475.1 Fulvivirga aurantia | reverse complement strand
ACCTTTTTGAATAGTAAGTGTAAAATCATCCGGATAACTGCTATCTGAGTCTTCAACTGTAAGGTCTGATAATGAAATTGATAAAGGGGTCTCTTCCATAGTTGAAAGTGGTTGCACCAGACCGGTGATTACAGGTCGATCAGTTACTTTCACCTTTATGATACCGTCTAGGTAAGACCCATTATTAGCTACACTACCAAGTAAATACATTTCTTTGGAGCTATCTGATTCGAGTACGATGTCATTTACCCAACTCACACTGTCCAGAAGAAATTCAGTGTCAATAGATCCGTCAAAGTTATATTTTTCCAAAGATCTGACTCCATTAGAAAATCGTGTTGTCAAAAATCCGTTGTCGTATTCACTGAGTAAATAATTGAACTGACTCAAAGAATCATAAGAATTTTGAAACCCACCATCTGCATCTATTCTCACCACACCATTAGTAGTTTGCCCATCAAACACATCAAAATATCCCAAAACTATTATTTCGTCATTTGATAAAATTAGAATATCTGTAATATCTTCATTAGGACCAGTACCTAAGTCAAAAGTATCATCCAGGCTACCATCTTCATTTAGCCTCATCATTCTGTTAACGGGTGTACCGTCATAAGAATCAAAAGCAGAGCCAATAACTAGTTTACCACTTGATTGGAAACCTATTCCATAAGCTGAAGAATTGGCACCGCCCGTTCCTGAACCATTTTGATAAGTTGGGTCCTCTGTTCCGTCAGCATTTAATCGATACAAATTATTGGCGTTATACGCGATTATTTTTCCATTATCAAGGACCTCGAAGTAAGAGATATAGTACAACTCTCCGAAGGGTGCCCATGAAAATGATGGATCCACCGATCCATCATTATTAAGTTTAAAAAACTCATTACCAACGCTGTACATAATTTGGCCATTATCAAGAATTTGAAAATGGCTTGGTCTTCCGAAATCTTCAGCTATTGAAAAACCGGTATCGACACTACCATCAAGATTGACTACAGCAAAATCATTAGTAGGGTGTTCATTCACTTTAATAAAATCTCCGGTAACATATAGCTTATTTTCATGCAGTTTTCCGCTTAAAAAACCACCCTCTCTATAAATTTCAGGGTTAAAACTAAGGTTTATATTACCGTCAGCATCCGTTTTGGTTAGCCCATATTTGGAGCCATTACAGATGTCTTCATTAAGTAAAACACCATCTGAGAGAACGGCTATTTCAGCTGTGTATGCCTCGCAATATTCTACTCTGTTAAATGACAGGTCTTCGGAGCCATCAGCATTCATTCTCCATAAAAAATCACCGTTATTGGTTTCGTCAAAATATAAACTAGAGTAAAGCAGTATTTTATCACCCTGTAACACCAGTTTACTTACAGATCCGCTGATTTCGAAAGGTGGATTAAAACTTGTATCCAGACTTCCATCAACATTTAGGCGGGCTGTACCATTTGTAAAAGTTCCATTGAAAGTATTTAAGTAAGTATCACCTAATAAAATCTTACCGTCAGCTTGAAGCGTGATATCACCGATATTGTCATCAGTACCATCACCTGTGTCAAATGAAGTGTCTAACGTGCCATCAAAATTTAGTTTTACGATATCATTTTTAACGGTTGAGTTAACCTCAGAGAAACTTCCTGCCAGCACGATTTTGTCGGTCGTGATTTCGATATCATATATTGTGCTATTGAATTGTGTAGCATTCGTAAATGTTTCATCTAGAGAATTATCTGAATTTAATCGTAATAGATAACCCTCTGGTGTCTCGCTGTAATATGTACTGATAAGAAGTTGATCATTAGGCTGCAGTTTAATCCTACTAATACTTTTGATTTCTTCAGTTATATACACGACTTCTCCAGTGGCTGTTATCTCAACCAATGTACCCCAACCAGCAAGCACGATATTTCCGTTGCTTCTTTCTTCTGCATGTCTAATATAAAGTGAGTCTGGTGAAAAGGTAAAAGACTCATCTAGCGTGCCATCGGTATTTAATTTTATAACGCCATTAACAGGTACATCCTCGTATTGGTCTATTTGCCCGATGATTAATAGCTTACCGTCACTTAGCGTAAGAATTTTTTCTACATCAGCACTTTTGAGTGGAGTAGGTGAATTAAATGTTGGATCAACAGTTTGAGCTTGTAACCCTCCAATTGTGAAGAGCAATAAACATAAAGTAAGCGTTCTAAGGTTCATGTTAAAAAGTTAGAATTAAAATAAATGCACAAATTATATAAAAAATCAGACACAAAAAAAGCTGCCCCGACCGGGACAGCTTCTTAACTAATTAACAAACGAAAAATTTATTTATTTGTCGGTATTCCAGGTACGTTCTCAGGTGCCGCCTGGTGCCATTCAAATTTTGGTGCCTTCTTTTTCTCCGGGTATACCTCGTCCAAATTTTCTGCATTATATAAGCGACCATTTTTCATTACCATATCTATGGCATTCGAATTTCTGATATCGTCCAACGGGTTTTTATCAAGAATTATTAAGTCAGCCAATTTACCAGCTTCAATACTGCCTAGGTCTTTTTCCAAACCAATAGCTTCTGCACCCTGTATAGTCGCGACCTTGAGAGCGTCATGAGTACTGAGTCCGCCAGACTGCATACTCCACAACTCCCAGTGGTACCCTAAACCTTGAAGTTGCCCGTGAGAACCAACACCCGCTAAACCACCGGCTTCAACTAAATCTTTTACAAATACAGCGTGATCTTCAAATACATGTTCTTCGTCCATAAACCAACCGGCATTTCTTCTTCTCGATTTTGCGTCCAGCTCAGATTTAGGTGTGTAGAAGTTTAGCTTGTCATCGCCTTGTACATCTTCTGTAGCGTAATAGTAATTTTCAGCCCACGGACCGCCATACGCAACAAGCAATGTTGGTGTGTAAGCTGTTTTAGATTCAGAAACGAATTTTATAAAATCATCATACAGTGGGTAGATAGGGAAACTATGCTCATGACCCGGATAACCATCTATGATTTGGGTAACATTAAGCTTAAAATCCAAGCCACCTTCTGTTGTTGGCATAAGCTCCTGCTCTTTGGCCGCCATAATGATCCATTGCCTGTGTTTACGATTACCCGTGAGATACATTTTAATGGTTTTCGTATTATAATATTCCGAATACTGCTTCAGTATACTTCTTGCCTGATCAAGGCTTTTGATATTATAAGCCCAAAATCCTACTCCAGGTCCTGTGGAATAAACCCGAGGCCCGTACATCATACCCGCATCTACCATATCTGCATAAGTTAATACATCGGTAGTTGCGGTTTGGGGATCTCTCGTGGTGGTTACACCGTATGCAAGATTTGCTGCATATATCCAGATTTGGTTTTTATGAACACCCCATGCCGGCCACATGTGTGCATGTGTATCTACAAAACCAGGAACGATAGTTTTGCCACTCATATTCATAACTTCCACTTTGCTATCAACCTCGATTGAGCCAGATACGCCAACACGTTTTATGCGATTGTTTTCGATAAGCACATCACCATTCTCTATGATTTCATCGCCCTTCATAGTAATTAGACGAGCATTTTTCAGCAAAACAGAACCTTGAGGAATGTCTCTCTCTACTTCTACTTTTATACGAAGCTCTTTTGCTTTATAGCCTTCATCTTCCTTTTTTTCATCCTCTGTTGATTCACTATCTTTTTTCTCTTCGTCTTTGTCACCACTTTTCTTTTTCTCCAGCTCTTCTTCCTTCGCTTTAGCGTCAGCCAGGTTATAAGTAAAAAATGCATTACCTATAGACCAATACACATTTTCTGCATTTCTACCCCATGAAGGAAACTGCCCTCCAATTGTAGTCAGTTGCGTAGCAGGAAAAGATGCTTTTGATGCATCGGCTACATTAATTGTTATGGTTTCACCACCTATGTAGGGGATAGTCACCGTATATATCTCATTATTGATTTGAGCGATGGCCTTGTCACCTTCGGGAGCCATAAGAATAACGCTGGCTTTTGATGGTTTTTTAGCAGGCTCACTCATAGTTTCCGGTAAGCTATGATGATCAATGATATCTCTTATCGCTCCGTAAGTAGTGATTCCACTTATTTTTATTAATTCTTTTTCGTCTGTGCCGTCCCAACGAATAGAGGTAAGGCCTTTTTCTGAATGATATAAATAAATACGGTCATCATTTTTTACAAAGTGTGGAGTAGAACGACCTTTGGCTTTTTCTATAAACTGTGCTTTGCCTCCGTTTGAAGAAATCCACATGAGGTCTTCTTGTGTGCCAAAAGTAAACGGGCCATCACCGTCTTTATAGGTTTGCTTTGAGCCTTTAAGAAAAACAACCCTGTCCTTTGAGAAGCTCCAGGCGGGTTCAGAATATACAGCCGGTTGATCTGTTAGTTTCACCGGTTTGGCTCTACCTTTTACATTTACTTTATAAATGTGACCACCATCTGCATCATTCCAGGTAACAAATGCTAATTGAGAGCCGTCAGGACTCCAAGTTGGCATCGCTTCTGTAAACTCAAAATCAGTAACTCTTTTGGGCTCACCATCAGGTAGGTCCATTAGATAAAGGCGATTGAGGGCTGTGAAAGCTACGCGACTACCGTCTGGTGAAACTTGTGGGTCTCTTATTTGAGTCACGGTCATCATCGGTTCGTCACTAATCGGATAGTTAAATTTAAGTTGTGGACCTAGTTCCAGATCAACATTTACCCTGAATGGAATATTTTTAGCTTCACCACCTTCAATCGGTAAACTATAAATTTTACCTCCATAAGAGGCGATCAGGTTTTTGCTATCTGGTGTGAAAGACATAGCAGGCAATACCCCGAGTGGAGCAATTGACTCTTGTTCGTCTCTTTGTACAGGATAGGCTAACCACTTTTCGTCTCCGGTTTGTAAGTTACGAGCCATCAACCCGGTTTCATCATTCCACCTACTGCCGTAAACCAACCACTGACCGTCTGGAGAAAGTGTAGGAGAAAATGCCGATCCATAGCGAGAAGTTTCGTTAGCAATTTCGCCTGTTTCTCTATCATACGTGGCCACCTGGTATTGAGGGAATTGAGCGTTGTATTGCCATGCACCGGTTCTTTTGGCAAACCAGATGTATCTTTCATCAGGGCCAAATGCCGGCTCTACGGCTTTAAGGTTATCAGGTTTTTTTATGAGTTGTGCGCCTGACCCACCATCTCGATGGTACAGGTGTAATTTTAAATTTCGGGTGCCTTTACTTACAATTATATATTTTCCGTCAGGTGTCCACTCGGCTGATTGTAGATTGTGGGTATCACCTTTAGTTACCTGTGTGGTTTCTTCAGTTTCAAGATCCATTATCCAGGCATTGTTTCCACCACTTCTGTCTGAGGTGAAAAGTAGCGACTTTCCATCGGGTGAAAATTTTGGATGAGAATCAAAGGCCATGCCTTCTGTAATTCTGTTTGCCTCACCACCTTCGATCGGTAGGGTATATAGATCACCCAACATATCAAAGGCAATGGTTTTTCCATCAGGGCTTACGTCTAATGAAATCCATGTGCCATTATCAACATCGATTTTAATGATCCGTTCTGCTTTAAGAGGTAGGTCTTTTTTTTCTTCTATAGCGGTAGAGTCTACTTCAACTTCTGTACTATCAGATTGTGCACTTGCCAAATGAAATGCCATCAGGCAA
>NZ_SMMD01000599.1 GCF_009711475.1 Fulvivirga aurantia | reverse complement strand
CTAAGATGTACATGTCAAATCTGGAGTTAATCGGTGGAAGTATTACATACGAAAATTGTGGAGAGCTTGAAAATATCGAATTTCCTTCGGTTACAAACTTAGGTGCAGTAAAAGTCGAATGGGGAGCTAATTTAAAATCAATAAAATTCCCTACCCTAAACTCAGTCCAAGTAAGCGGTAATATTTATGAAGGAAACAGCTACTTAGATCTGGGAGGTTTAGAAATTATCGAAATTGACTTCAATCAACTCCAAACAATTGATGGTAATTTCCAGCTTTCAAGTAATGACGTACTTACCAACCTTAAAGGATTTGACCAACTTACGAGCGTTGAAAATCTTATGATTTCAAGTAATTACGGGCTGCAAAGCATTAGTACTTTCGGAAACCTTACTTCTGTCAATAATCTTGATGTTAGCTACAACAACAGTTTATCGGACTTATGTGGTTTGCAAAACCTGGCAAAGAATGGCGCAATAAATGGTAATTATGAAGTCGCAGATAACTATCATAATCCGACTAAAGAGGAATTAGCGTCAAATGGCTGCTCCCTTTAATCTTTAAAAGAGTTATCCGTAAATGACGGATAACTCTTTTTTTATTAATTAGAAACTCTCGGGAATTTCTTGAAGTCAGGTTTCCTCTTTTCTAAAAATGCATCTCGACCTTCTTTTGCTTCATCGGTCATGTAGGCAAGTCTCGTAGCTTCTCCGGCAAACACCTGTTGTCCTACCATACCATCATCAGTCAGGTTAAAGGCAAATTTCAGCATTCTTATAGATGTTGGTGATTTAGCTAAAACCTCCTGTGCCCACTCATAAGCGGTATCTTCTAGTTCATCATGAGGTACTACAGCGTTTACCATACCCATTTGGTATGCCTCCTCAGCTGAGTAATTTCTACCTAAGAAGAATATCTCTCTGGCGCGCTTCTGCCCGACCATCTTCGCCAGGTATGCCGATCCATATCCCCCATCAAAGCTGGTTACATCTGCATCTGTTTGTTTAAAAATGGCATGCTCGCGGCTGGCCAAGGTCATATCGCAAACTACGTGAAGGCTATGCCCTCCACCAACTGCCCAACCCGGCACTACAGCGATTACTGCCTTAGGCATAAATCGAATCAGGCGCTGAACTTCTAAAATATTGAGTCTACCAACTCCATCATCATCTATGTAGCCCTGGGCTCCTCTTGCCTTTTGGTCACCTCCACTACAAAAAGAATAAACCCCATCTTTTGTAGAAGGGCCTTCAGCTGATAATAACACAACACCGATCTCCGGATCTTCACGCGCATCTAAAAAAGCATCGAAAAGCTCTCCAGTAGTTTTAGGTCTAAAGGCATTTCTAACATTAGGTCTGTTGAAAGCTATTCTTGCAACACCGTCAGACTTTTTGTAGGTAATATCTTCGTACTCTTTGGCTACTTTCCAGTTTGGCTTTTCCATGATTTATAAATTCTATTCGTGAGATTAACAAAGCGGTAAAATTAATGAAACCACCCTAAAAAGTGCCTATGCTTTTTGAATAAAGGGCATCACGACTTAAGCGCTACCGCAGGTTGCTGTGGCAAAAAAAAGACCCGGACTGTATAGCCCGGGTCTTTTTTGCAAGCAAAGAGGTTAATTAAATTGTTATGTTAAATCTAAGCTACAGAGTTTGTTACAAATAAGCAACTAACTCCCTATCATAATAAATGCACCCCAATAATAAGGATCCTGATGCTTACTTTTAAGTGCTAATTGGGCTTTTTTAAAGGCCTCTTTTTTATTACCGTACCTCGACCAATTGTCATAGAAATTTGTCATAAGCTCTTGTGTAGCAGCATCATCCACTTTCCAAAGACTCATAATGAGCGTATTGGCTCCGGCAGCAAAAAACGCCCTCTGCAATCCGTAAACTCCCTCTCCTGCTTTTACGTCTCCAACACCCGTCTCACAGGCGCTCAGCACTACCAGATCAGTTTGTTGCAAAGAAAGATTCATCGCCTCATAGGCTGTAAGTACGCCATTGTTGCTGCTTTCTAATGAATTGCTACCAGATTGCGCATTTTGCGCACCAGTAAGTAAAATTCCAGCTCGTAGCAACGGGTTGTCTCTGGCGCTTTCGGTACTTACCCCAAATACTTTTTCTTTGTTCAGGTGTTTGTCTTCTAAGAAATAACCATGAGTAGCAACATGCAAAACCTTCGGGTTGTCAATACTTTTTAAGTTGCCTTCAGTGGCTTGTGCCTCAGTATGTTTTGCCAACTTAAAGCCTCGTTTGGCCAATAATTGACTTATACTTTCTATTTCCTTTTTTGTACCTGGCAATTGCGCTATTTCAGAATTACCGTAATCGGGATTACCAATTAAAAATGCTTCTTTACTATTTGATGTATTGCCTGAAGATGAAGTCAATTCCTTCGAGTTTCCAATAAATGCCAAATTGTATTGATCTATGACAAAGGAGCCACTCGGTGTGCGCAAAGTATTTAAATTGATTTGATTATAAATCCCGTCCAGAGAGAGATAAATGTTGCTACTCCCCGCAACTTCGGTTGCTATTGGTGCCCAGTATTGTCCATAAGAGTAATCATCCTGAATTTTCTGATGAACAGCATTATTGTAATATTGGTAATAGCGGGTTTCTAACTCCTTACCGTTTGTCAGCACAACTGAAAGTGGCTTATTTGCGCTTTTTTGTGCGATAAGAGCAACATATTGGGAGTCATCCGTCAGGATATTATCAAATTTTCTTACCCTGATAACCTCCACAGCCACATCACCATTGCCTAATGCAGCATTAACATCATCATAAGTAACTTCAACTATTTTATACCCTTCCTTAAATACGCTTGACTTCTCAGACAAGAAACGCTCATTGTCATTCGCAGCCCGTTCCATAGAGTCGAGGTTTATCTGCTGCTCTTCTAATTCCTCAATGGAGTAGCTATAATACCGGGCTAGTGTTTCTTTTTGATCAAGCCATTGCAAATATTGTTTTATCAAATCCTGATCATCGCTTTCTAGTATTTCTTCTTTGATTTTGTTGGTAGTATTGAGCAGCAAACCTTTAGTGGCGACATGGTAATTAAACATATCAGTTAATAGTTGCGGTTGCTCATTTCTTACATCGATCACAAATGCGTAAAAGCGCTCAAACCTCGGGCGCAACTTATCCCAGTAACTGGTTTTTTCTGCTTCACTCATAGGAGGAAAGTAGCTATTGATAAAGGCCAGGGATTTTTCTAAAGCCGTATGATAAAACTCTGTAGCTTTTTCCGCATTTCCTGTTTTCCATTCCAGAATAGCTCGGTCTTCGATGGATTGCACATACTCAGGATGCTCCTCCCCGAGCTGTTTTTTCCTAATATAATAGGCTTGCTGTATCAGCGGACGGGCCTCCTCGTATTGAGATTGAAATCTATAAAAATTACCTAAATCACTAATGGCTGAGGCATATTGGCGGTGACTTTCTCCATATTTGTTTTTGTATATCTCAATAGCTGTTTTTAATCGTTCTTCTACTTTTTCATACTCGCCTTTTTCCATGTATAAAGCGGCCAGATTGCTTTGCATGTGGGCATAATCGGGGCTATTACTTCCCATTCTCCTCTTTTTAATCGCAATAAGATCTAAAAACAATTCCTCTGCCTTGTTGTAATCACCCATTTCTTGTTTTAGCAAAGCCATATTGGTGAGAAATTTTTGATGATTCCCCGACTTTTTGCCCTGATGCTCTTCTGAAATACTAATTGCGGCTGTCAATTCTTTTCCGGCTTCATCATAACGACCCATAGCCTGGTAAAGCATAGCTCGATTATTAAGAGCGATCGCCAAGGGCATCTCCTTACTATCTTCATGGCTTTTAAGGATATTAATTGATTCTGAAATGAGCTTTTCTGAGTCATTATACTGACCGGTTTCTTTCTTGAGCACTGCCAGGTTATTCAGTGAAGCTCCATAGCTAGGGTGATCTTCCCCATAGGCCTCTTTTCTTAAGGCTAGCGCTTCTCTGGTTGTCTCCTCGGCCAAATTGTACCTCCCCATGGTACCGTAGAGCAGCCCAATATTTGCAATCAGTTTATAATAATTAGCCTCATTGGTAAGATTATTAATTTCATACTTAAGCTTTGCGGCATTGAAAATATCTCCTGCTCTCTTGTAATACCCTTTGGCATACCACAACTCTCCTAAGTCTACCATGGCTCTGGCACTTTCTTTTTCATCAGCATCTCCCTGATTCATCAGGTTGCTTCCCCATTTAATGAAATCTTCTTTAGCACCATCAGTTTCCACAAAATCAGCATTATCATTTACGGATATAGCGTAGCTAAAGCTCGTTGAGTCCATCTGAGCACGCTCATCGTTGAGCTTCTTACTCATAGCACCGCCAAGCTTTTCTTTTAGACCGGCCAGGTTGCCCTTGTTATTGAGGTCTTTTGTTCTTTCTTTTAGAAATTTGCCAATTTGAGCGTCACCAGTATAGTGACAAAACAGA
>NZ_SMMD01000918.1 GCF_009711475.1 Fulvivirga aurantia | reverse complement strand
AATGATTTGTTAAAATTTCAACAGACAATGTTGCCGGGAGAAATGATTAATTTTAAGGCGATTTAGGATATTTTTTAAGCGTTTGAAATTTTGAACTGCATTAATTTAGCAATCTGATTGGCCCTCACTTTAGCTTCCTGGGCTTTTTTACCCACAAAATGTTCATCAACAGTTCCATTCCAAAGACTTAGCCATTCATCGAAATGATGAGCTGTTAAGTTTGCCTTTTTATTAAGAGACAGGTGTTTGTCCATAGGGTTGCCTAGGTAATTTCTATTACCAAGTAGTGTCGTCTCCCAAAAATCACATATTACAGGGATGTGATGTTCCAGATCAAGCTTAACTACTTCATTAAAAAAATGCCCTATTACCTCATTCTTTAGAGCTCTGTGATAAAAACGCTCTACTAAAAACTCTATGTCCGACCTATTCGTTATTGTTCTTTTTTGCATGGGTTATCAAGCAAGACCTAAGATTATATATGATGTAAATATGAGTGATTTCCTACAAAAGAATTAGTTTAGGAGCATGAGATTCAGCACCACAATATTAGTTTTTCTACTAGTCACAACTTTAGGTCTACAGGCACAAGAGTTAAGCACAGGTGATTGGATAGGAAAGCTCCAGTACGAGAATCAGGAGGTGCCTTTTGCCTTTGAATTACTAAAAGACGCGAACCTGTACACTGTCGTAATTAAGAATGGAGAAGAACGCATTTCACTGAACAAGGTTAAAATTAGTGGTGATAGTCTATTTATACCGTTGGGCGCTTTTGATGCTACTCTCAAGGGAAAGTTTACTGAGAATAGTATTACCGGAGTTTGGGTAAAAAATTACAGGGCAAGTCAGGGAGTGCCATTTTTTGCAACACCTTCATCTAATCGGTTTGATCAGGATAAAAGCAATGTAGAAGTGGGTGATAGATGGAAAATATTATTTGATCCTGAATCAAGTTTGTCCTATCAAGGTATTGGCCTTTGGGAACAAGATGGCAATAGTGTAACAGGCACGATTTTGACAGAAACCAGCGATTACCGTTATTTTGAGGGTGTTATTAGCAATGATTCTATAAAAGTAAGCTCATTTGATGGCGCCCATGCTTTTCTCATGATTGGTAAAAAAACAGGAGATAAGTGGCAGGGAGAATTTCACTTTGATTCTAATTATAAAGAAAACTGGGAAGCAGAAATAAAACCAGACGCAGAGCTGCCAGACCCATGGGAGGTAGTTGAGGTTGATCCTGGAACTCATCGCCCATATTATGACATACTCGCAGCAGGAAGTGGCCAGAGGGTAATTGATGAATCGAAGTATTTTGGAAAGGTTTTAGTTATTCAGCTATTCGGTACCTGGTGCCCCAATAGCCTCGATGAAACCAAGTATCTGAAAAGTTGGTACGACTCTATTCAAGATAACAATGTTGAGCTATTGTCAATCACCTATGAGCCTAATTACTCTAAAGCATATGGTTTACAACGCATCGAAGATTACAAGCTGAGGCTTGAGTTGAATCATGAAGTGCTGTTAGGAGGGCAATTAAGCAAATCTCAAGCTGCATTGGCTTTTCCTTTTATGGACAAGATCAAAGCTTTTCCTACGCTTATTTTAGTAGACAAATACGGCTATGTAAGGTTTGTACATAGCTATTTCAATGGACCTGCAACGGGAGCTTATTATGAAAAGTTTGACGAGGAATTTAACAAACGCATAGAGCTACTACTCGCTGAATAAAATCCTCATTTAAAAAAGTTTACTTGGGTAAGGTAAAAATAAATGTGCTACCTTTTCCTACTTCTGAAGTAACTTTTATTGTGCCTTTAAGATCATCAAGTATCTTTTTTACAAGTGCCAGGCCCAGACCTGTGCCTAGATTGTCGTGTCTGTCTTTCTTACCAAGATTTGTGTAATGTTTAAAAATTTTGGCTTGATCTGCTTTGTCAATACCAATCCCATTGTCAGTAATAGAGAAAGTGTAAAATTCATTTTCATCATTAAAATCTAATATGATTTTAGTTTCAGCTTTATCGCTGTATTTGATGGCATTGGTTATCAGGTTAGAAAAAATAAGCTCGAGTGCAGTTTTATTAACTTTAATCAGTGGTAGATTAGATGGGGTTTCCACTATCAGGTCCTTTTCACCAATAACTGATACTACTTCATCAAATGACTGCTTTAGGTTTACAGTAGATGTCTCCCTATCAAATTGTGAGTTTTTGTAGTAGGTGAGCATTCCCTGCACAATACCGTTTAGCTTCAAAGCAGATTTGCTGAGGTATTCTAATAGTTCTACACCTTCACTATCTAGTTGCTCGCTTTTATCTTTCAACAAAATTTTGGCGATGGCTCCCATGTTGTTAAGGGGGCTTTTAATATCGTGAGAGACTGCAGCAGCAAAATTGCCTAACTCTTTATTTTTAGCTTCCAACTCCGACTCATTTTTACTCAGAATAGAATTTTTCTTTCTTAACTCTAGTAATTTCATTACCTGATGCCCAAGTAATTCTAAACTTTCTAATTGAGTTTTGTTCAGGTATTTTGGAGTGTGGTCCATTACACAAATTGTACCTAGTGCATGACCCTCTTTTGTAAGTAAAGGTACGCCTGCATAAAACTGAACCTGAGTAGGACCTGTAACCATCGGGTTTTCCCTAAATCGCTCGTCAATTCGAGTATCAGGAGCATAGGTAATCTTTCCTGGTTGGTTTATGGTATGTGCACATAATGCTAACTCACGAGTGTTTCTATCTAGATCAGTCCCGGGGTGAGCCTTAAAGTATTGAGTGTTTGTGTCAATAAAAGAGACTAAAGCGACCTTTGCTGAACAGATATTTTGCGCTAGCCTGGCAACATCATCATAAGCCTTTTCTGGCAGTGTATCAATTATATTATACTCAAGTAGAGCCGCAACTCTCTCATGATCGTTACTCGCTATTTCTGGCTTAATCATTTATCAATATACAAATAATAGAACTGTAAGTACTAGTTGAAATATTAAACTACGTAGTGAGCGACAGGAATAGTTTTTAGAATTACGAAAAAAAGCCGTTTGTTAAAACGGCTTCTCATATTTTGCGATTGTAAATGTAATGCTAGTTCTTTTTGAGCGACACAGGCTCAACTTTATAGCCTTGTTTTCTTAATAGCTCGATCATGCTGACTTCTCCAACAAGATATGGGGCACCAACAGCAAAGAAAGTAGGATTTACTTTTATAAGTCCTTCGATTTTAGGTAACCAGTGGATTACTCTGTCATCATAATAAACTCTTTTGAACTCCTGACTTTCGTTAGTTGCCTTTAGCGTCTCATCTTTAACCTTCACAAGGTCTTGCTCCTCAACATAATATTTCACCAGGTTATTGTAGTCTTCGATATGTCGGTCAAACTGATTTACGGTGTATTTGGCAGCTTCCACCTGGTCTTCGATAGGAAACTTCTTGAATGCTGCAATTTCTTCATCAATTGTACCAAGGCCTACAAAGTCCATTCTATTCTTTTTGGCCAAACTGGCAAGCTCTTCTTCAACATAGATGATGTTATCGTCCAGGTAAAGTGCTGTGGTAGAAGTTACCAATATAATTGGTTGCAATCTGCTGTAAAAATCGTGGTACTGATGTTCTTTAACCTCAAAATCTAATAATAGTAAAAGCCTTAATTGATTGAGCTCATTATCGGTTAAGTAATCGTTTATCCAGCCGTTGTTTGGAATTCTTACCGCCTTGTTAAATTGTTTTTTAGCAGCATTATCGTAAATAATCTTGGTAGCGAAAACTTCGCACTGATCCATTTTCTTTTTTACAACTTTAGGAACCTCATAGGCGTCCTTTGGCAAGAAGTTGATAATTCCATAGATGTAAGAGGGCTTTTCCAGACCATTACCAGAAACTTCCCATAAGACGGCATTTTCCAAATCCTGAGATACAGCTTGAGATGCTGAAAAAATGATCAGGGTAAGAATGCTTAAAAATATCTTTCGCATGTTATAATATCTATTTAAAAAACGACTGAAACGATTTGCAAGATAATCTTTGTCCAGTTTCACACAAGCATACGTATGATTATTTTAATGTTTGTAGCAAAATAAAAATTAAAATCGAGCCTTAAAAGCGATTATAAAATTACGTCCCGGAGCACTAATTCCACTAGAGTAGGGGCGATAATGTTTATCTAATATGTTTTCTACGCCACCACTAACTCTAAAATGCTCATTTATTCTATAGCTACCTTTTAAATTAAGTGTATACCAGGCTGGCGATCCGTCCTGTTCAGGGTCAGAATTGTGCATAGCATAGAGGTAAGGTTTGCTCTTGATTTCTGAGTCCGGAATGTCATTTCTAAAGCGATTTCCATTAAATTCAGAATAAAACTCTCCCTTGAAATTACCTTTTTGATATAAAAGGCTCGCTTTACCAAAAAGAGGCGTGGTGTGCCTTAAAGGTTCGTTGTTGGTTAGGTCTTTGCCAAAAGTATTTGTCATAGTAGCTTCCACTGCCCATGAGTCGGTCAATAAAGCTTCCATTTCGACACTATAACCGTATATTTCAGCTTCAGCTGTATTTTGTAAAGCCACAACCTTGCTTAATTCACCCCCAAACATGATGGAATCCTGACCGTTGAAGTTAAAATCCTGTCTGACGATGGCATTGTCTAACCAGGTATAAAAAACGGTAGCTCCTACTTCAATTCTGTCAGTCAATTTAATCTCTACCCCAGTCTCTACATTATAGGTGTATTCTGGCTTGAGGTTGATATTTGGCACCTGTACAATACCATCGCTGAAGTCAAATACCTTTCCAACGTCATCAATATTAGGAGACCTGAATCCTGTAGAAAAAGCAAGGTCTGCTTTGATGTTTTTACTTGGTTTGAAAACAATACCCAGGTTCCCATTAAAGGCATTATTGTTAAGCTCAAATTGATTAAAAGGAAAATCAAGGTCGCCAGCGTCATCATAGGCAGCGTTGATATCTATGCTACTATAGCGTAAGCCAGAGTTTATAATCCAGCTGGGAGAAAGTCTCCATTTATGGCTTAAGTAGGCAGCATAGCTCGTATAATCGCTTCCACCTGATGGGTACCTGGGGTCAGGAAAGTCCACAGCACCTGTGCTTTGATTTCTTCGTATTGCTGATGATTCTACATCGTTATATACATACTCTAATCCATAGAATAAATTGCCGTGATTTAACTGCTTGTCAAAATCGAAGTTTACACTAAAAATGTCAACGTTTTCAGTTCTTGTTCTCAACCGGTTGTCGCCAAAAGACCTGTCATTTCTACTTTCTTCGTACTTCTGGTATGCACCTACCACTTTCGCCTGGTCAAAGAAAATAGTAGGTCTTGTGTATGTGGCCCTTATGGTGTTCATTAACCAATTTTGCGGGCCATAGTACCATTCTGCACTTGATAGCAACCCATTCTCATCTGTTTCAATTAATCGATCATATCTCGGTATGTCTGAAGTTTTACTTAAGTAAAAACTATAGCCAAGGTTTAAATAGTCGTTTACTTTTAATCCAAACTTTTGAATGGTACTCCAACTTTCAAAGCCTGAAGGAGATTGGGTGTTTGGTTCCGGGTTGGCGACCACTATATCATTGCCATTAATGTCTTGCTGTACAAGAAAGGGCTTTTTGCCAAAGTCAGGATATCCATCAGGCCTGTTTTCTCCGGCTTTGAGATCACCAAACTTGCTGTAAGATATTGAAGAGAACCAGGCCAATTTTTTACCTCCCAGGCCAAAGTTGGAATGCAGGGTACGTTCATTACTTGCTGAAGAGTAACGTGCAAATGCCGTGGCATGTGTTCGAAGGTTTTCATCGATGCTGTATTTTGGATCTTTAACATGAAAATCCATGACACCTCCCAATGCATCGCTGCCATAGATGACAGAGCCCGGACCCAATATTACTTCGGCCCCAGCCAATGCATTTGGGTCAACATTTATTACGTTTTGTAGATTTCCACCTCTATAGATCGCGTTGTTCATTCTCACACCATCCACCACAATCAGTACAGAATTGGCGGCAAAACCCCTCAGCTTTGGGCTTCCACCACCAAACTGACTTTTTTGCATAAACACTTCTCCCGATTGGGCCAGCATATCTGCTGAGGTTTGAGGATTGTTAAAAGCAATTTCATTTGCCGAAATACTTACAATCTGACTAGGAATTTCTGATGCATCCTGCTCCCACTTATTGGCAGATATTACTACATCATTCATCTTTATTATTCGCTCAGTAAGTGCTACTGTGTTGGCATCCAGGCTGTTTAGTTGTATGGTATACTCCTGATAACCAGAGTGACGGAAGGTGATAAAGTCAGAAGCGTTGAATTTGGAAAGGTCAACTACACCATTAACATCAGAAAGTACTGAAGTAGTTTTCTCCAGATCATATACAGCCACATCTTCGATAGGCAGGTTGGTTTGTTTGTCGACAATAGTCACTACCTGGGCATTGAGTTGACAAACAGTAATGAAAAGAAGAAAAATGGTAAGTCTCATATAAGATTATTTGCCCGCGAAAGTAGAGAAACACGCTATGCTGCCCAAAAACTTTTTTACAATTGGTGATTTAGTTGCTTGTAAGGAGGGTGTCTTAATGGCAATTTTTATTTCTTTGTTTATGCCTTTAGTAGATTCATCATACAAAGCTCCCTTTTTTCTTAGAAACGGACATCTAGCCACTATTATTCCTAGCTCATTTAGAAAAGTTGAGGGAGTAACCTATCAAAGAGAACGTTTAAATACGCCTGATGGTGATTTTTTGGATTTAGATTGGGTTTTTAATCAGTCTGACAAACTTGTGATTATAAGTCATGGGTTGGAAGGAAGTGCCAGCAGACCTTATGTAAAAGGAATGGCCAAATATTTCTCAAAACAAGGCTGGGATGCTTTAGCCTGGAATTGTAGGAGTTGTAGTGGTGAATTGAATTGGAAACCGAGGTTTTACCACCATGGTGCCACAGAAGACCTGGATCAATTGGTTGAATACGCAATTTCGGGAAAAGGGTATTCAACTGTGGCATTAGTTGGTTTTAGCATGGGCGGAAGCATGACACTCAAATACCTGGGTGAAAAAGGAGAGGAGCTGCCCAGGCAAGTAATCGGAGGAGTGGCGTACTCTGTTCCAGTTAGTTTAAAGAGTAGTGTTGAGGCGTTGTCAACGCAGGGAAATGCCTTCTATCGCAAGCGATTTTTAAAGAAGCTGGAGCAAAAGATTAAACAAAAGGCTCAGCAATACCCTGATGAAATTAAATATAGCGGTTTCGATGATATCAAGTATTTCCCTGATTTTGACAACCTATATACGGCACCACTGCATAGGTTCAAAGATGCCAATGATTTTTATGAGCGGGCAAGTGCTGGTAGATATATGTATGCCACTCAGGTACCTACGTTACTTGTAAATGCATTGAACGATCCGTTTTTAGGCTCGGCCTGTTATCCTTTTCTGGAGTGTGATAACCACAAGCATATATTCTTAGAGACTCCAAAGCATGGTGGTCACGTGGGGTTTTCACTTAGAAATGATGAGTTTAATTATATGGAAAAAAGGGCTTATTCCTTTTTAAACAGTCTTTAAGTTGAGTTCTAATAAAAATTGAGCATGAAAAAAGCCCCAAAGTAAAATACTAAGGGGCTGAAAATTTTATAAACTGCTTATATATTTAAACTGACTTAAGCCAACTTAACATTCACTGCATTTAATCCTTTTCTTCCTTCTTGAAGTTCAAACACTACTTCATCGTTTTCTCTGATATCGTCAATAAGACCAGACACGTGAACAAAATACTCTTGGTTTGATTCTTCATCTTTAATAAACCCGAATCCTTTTGAGTCATTAAAGAATTTTACTGTTCCATTATTCATTATATAATAATTATTATTTGCGCCAAAGGTAACATTTAAAAATTACAACTAGTGTCAATCTTTTATTTATTATTTAATTATCGATGAACGGTAGTTGGATGATTTAATTGACACGATATGTTATATAATCAGTTATATTCACATCGAAATACTATTAAAACTCAATACCTGAAACTATGAAGTACCTAATATTATTGTCATTTATTGCTTTCACAGCTTGTTCGTCAAATACAAATGAGGGTGAAGAAAAGAACGAAGCTAAAAATGATAAACCCGGACGTGAGTTGGTAGGAGAGTGGCGTAACTTATCTATGATTGTTAGAATGCCTGACTCTACGGTAAATGTGCCTGAAGGAAAGTGGGAAGAAGTTTTAGGAATAAAGCCAATCATTACAACATACAGTGAAGACGGTACTTTTATTTCGGAATATCGTACGCTGGAAGATTCTGTTTTTATGACCAGTGCTGGTTCGTGGTCTGTCAAGGGGGATACACTTACCATGGTAGAAAGAGGCAATGCGAATAAATACTATTTCTCAATAGACGAGGACACTGCTATATTTCGTGGTTATTTAGATTGGAATGAAGACGGTGCTGCAGATGACCACTATGTAGGCAAACAAACTAAGACAAAGCAATAATTTAAATAGCTCAGGGACTTTTCTAAAACGGAATGTCCCTGAGATAATATTATTCTTAGTATTTCTGAACTGTTGGGTCGATATTATCAGCCCATGCTAAGATTCCGCCCTTAAGGTTGTAAAGATTGTCGGTACCTAGCTTTTGCTGTAAAAATTGTATCGCCTGAGCACTTCTGGCACCACTGCGACAGTGAACAACCACTTTCTTATCAGTTTTTATTTTATCAGTATTATCAGGAATGTCTCCAAGTGGGATTAACTCTCCTTGTAAATTAGCGATATCAAATTCGTGTGGTTCTCTCACATCTATAAGCTGAAAATCTTCTCCAGCATCACGCATAGATTTGAGCTCTTCTACTGTTATTTCTTTTACCATTGTAGTATCTGTTTTTCTGCTAGTAAATCCGCAAAATTCGTCATAATTTATTAAATGATCAATTGTGGGAGCATCTGGCCTTTTAGCAACTTTAATTGTGCGATTTGTCATAGATAACAAATCAAAAATAAAAAGTTTTCCGCTGAGTACGTCTCCTATGTCGGCTAGCATCTTTATGGCTTCATTGGCTTGTAAACTGCCAATTATACCAGGCAAAACACCAATTACACCACCTTCAGCACAATTAGGAACAGATTCCGGAGCAGGTGGTTCAGGGTATAAGTCACGATAATTGGGACCATCTTTGTAATTAAATACAGCCACCTGGCCTTCATATCGAAATATGGAGCCATATATAAATGGCTTATTACAGATTACACAAGCATCATTTACTAGATATCTGGTCTGAAAATTATCGCTACCATCAATCACCAAATCGTATTCTTTTATGATTTCAAGAGCATTCTCAGTGTCTAATTTTATTTGCCATTCAACTACATTGGTATGAGGGTTTAGAGCCTTTAACTTTTCTTTCGCCTTAAGTGCCTTGTTCTCTCCGATGTCATTGGTTGTGTACAGCACTTGCCGTTGTAAATTACTTTCATCAACTTCATCAAAATCTACAATACCAAGGTGGCCAACACCAGCTGCCGCCAGATAGAGCAATATAGGACTGCCCAGACCTCCTGCACCTATCACAAGCACTTTAGATTTCTTTAATTTATGTTGACCATTTAAACCAAAATTTGGTAAAGTGATGTGACGCTGGTATCTCCTGAGCTCTTCTGTATTCAATGGTGTTTCTACTTCTTTCGACATTTGCAAGCGGCTGTTCGTAGGCAGTTTTAATCTATTTATTAAAGGATCACGTATTAAAAGTAAAGATAAAGCACATGAAGCTACTTCTCATATATAGTTGCCTTCTATTGGTTGGTTGTGCTCAATTTAAGAAAGAAAGCAGGTCGGTTGTGATCATAGAAGAGGTCGGGCAAGCTGAACCAACGGTAGAACCACAAAAAGCTGTCGAGCTTGTGTCTTTTGAAAAAGACATTGAACCTATTTTATTATCAAGGTGTCAGCCGTGCCATTTTACAGGTGGTAAAATGTATGAAAAGCTTCCCTTTGATACCGCGGCTACCGTTCATAAGCTCGGTGAAGAACTATTCACCAGAATAAAAGACGAAAAGGAGCAAGCGTTAATTAAGGCCTTTATTGCTCAGAAAATCGATTAGTTTAACCGAGCCAGTACTTTCTCAGCCACAGTGAGCCCGATAGAAAGCGATGAGGTTGCCGCTGGTGAAGGTGCATTGCAGACATTCACTGCATGTTCATTTTCCAAAATAAGGAAATCATCAATCAAGCCTCCATGCCTGTCACAAGCCTGAGCTCTCACACCGGCACCTCCGGGTACCAAATCCTTTTCAGTGATTTCTGGCATAAGTTTTTGTAAAGCTTTGGTAAAAGCTGCCTTAGAAAAAGACCTGTACATTTCACCCATTCCTGTTTTCCAATATTTGAAGGCGACTTTCTGAAAGCCGGGCCACGCAAGGGATTCAAGCAATTCAGCTAGTTTGATATCACTTTTCTTGTACCCTTCTCTTTGAAAAGCTAAAACAGCATTAGGCCCTGCCTCGATACCACCCTTCATCATACGTGTAAAATGTACCCCCAAGAATGGGAAATTAGGATCAGGTACGGGGTAAATAAGGTTTTTAACCAAATACTCCTTTTCTTTTGTCAATTTAAAGTACTCTCCTCTAAATGGAATGATTTTTACGTCCAACTGCTGTCCGGTAAATTTTGCCACCTTATCAGAGTACAGACCGGAGCAATTTACCACAAGATCACACTGGTAGCTGTTTTTAGGTGTAATTACTTCTGTGTGGGAGCCGGATGTTTTAATTTTTAGTACTCTTTCATTGAGGTGAATATCACCATCTAGTTTTTGAATGTTCTCAGCATATTTATTGGCTACTTCACTATAGTCTACAATACCTGTTTGTGGTACAAATAGCCCGGCAACTCCGTTTAAATGAGGTTCATGGTCTTTAAGCTCACTTTGAGATAATCTCTTTATGCCATCCAGACCATTTTCGGCTCCTCGTTTTTGCAGGTTTTCCATAAGAGGAACCTCTTCTTTAGAGGTAGCTACTACAATTTTACCACAAAGCTCAAACGGAACTTCGTTCTTACGACAGAAGTCGATGAGCATGTTATAACCGTTGATGCAGTTCGTAGCTTTTAAACTGCCTGGTTTATAATAAAGGCCTGAATGAATGACACCGCTATTGTGCCCGGTTTGGTGAGCTGCCAATTGATCCTCCTTGTCAAGGATCAACAAACGTAGTTTGGGATTTTTTTCTTTGAGTTGTAAAGCGGTCGCCAAACCGACAATGCCTGCACCAATTATAATTATGTCGTACTTCAAGATACCTGAGTTAAATTGAGTGCGTAAAGATAAAAAACAGAATCAATTAGCTATTGAACAGAAGACACTTTCTAAAATAGAAGAGCCTCCTTGAATGAGTTCAGGGAGGCTCTGCATGATTTCTTAGTTATTTACTTATCCTTTTTCTGAAAATCTAAAGCTGCGGAATTTAAGCAGTACCTTAAACCGGTGGGTTCAGGACCATCAGGAAAAACATGGCCTAAATGACCGCCACATCTTGCGCAAACAACTTCTTCTCGCACCATTCCCAGACTTCGGTCCTTTTTAATGGCTACTTTATCCTCAGTTATAGGTTTAAAAAAACTGGGCCAGCCGGTTCCTGATTTGTATTTAGTTTCAGAGTCAAATAACTCATATTGGCAACCGGCACATGTGTAAATGCCGTCTTCTTTATTATCCCAATATTCACCTGTAAAAGCGCGCTCAGTTCCTGCTTCTCTGAGAATATAGAATTCTTCTTCTGTAAGAATATCTTTCCATTCCTTTTCGGTTTTTACTATCTCATATTCCATATCAGATTTTTTTGATTCCTTTTGTTGACTATTGCTGCATGAGATCACTCCAAAAAGCAGAAATATGGTAAGTATTATTGATGAATGCTGTTTCATTTATATTACATTTAAGGCTAATTTCTCTTAAGTTTATAACTCAAATTGTTACTCAAAGTTTTACTCGTCAAAAGGGATTAGAAGTTAATGTCGAATAGCAGACAAATTTTGAGAAGCTCTCTAGGTGATTTTAACTGATTTAGTTTATATTGCTATTTTGATGTAATTTGTAAAAAATGAATTTCATTGTGAGGTGGATAATCAGGATATGAAGAAGCTATTTTTTTGCTTGTTTTTGAGTGTTTTGACGTTTCAGGTCTCAGCACAAAATTACCAGTTGCATGCAGTATATATGTACCAGTTTACAAAGTACATCAAGTGGCCCGCATCAGGGAGCAGCGAATTTGTAATTGGGGTATTAGGGGATACCCCGGCCATAGAATACCTCGATAAAATGGCTCAAACAAAAAAAGCAGGTAGTAAAGACATCGTTATTAAAAAATTTAAGAGCCTTTCTGGCGTCACAAAAACAGATATGCTATTTGTAGGTAAAGAAGCTGATGCCGAGCTATCTAATATTATTAATAAAGTGAAAGGTCAAAACACTTTGCTCATCACAGAAGAAGAAGGATTTGGACTTGAAGGCAGCAATATTAATTTTGTGGAGCGTAATGGGCGCTTAGTATTTGAATTGAACCAAAAAGCCATGGAGCGTGAGTCACTCAAAGTGTCTGCCGAATTGGCGAAATTAGCAATAGTTATATAAACAAATTTGAATAATAATTCTATCTTGAGGATATGCGAAAAATTAAACTGAAAATTGGGAATAAGATCTTTGGCGGATTTTTACTCCTAATTATCCTTTTTGTAGTAAATGCTGGTATTGTATTTTACACAGGAAACAACATCGACCGGGTAGTAAATAAAAACTCGGAAGTAATTCAACCCTCAAAAGAGGCCATCAACGACTTCATCTTATTGGTAACAAGGTCAAAAATGTTGATCACCAACTGGGTGTACCTACAGAGCAACACCGATGATAAAGAGGCCTTAAAAGACATTCACAATTTCGAATACCCTGAGTTAGACGAAAGATTAAGCAATCTCAAAACGGAGTGGGAGTCAGATAGTATGGTAATGCTACTTGACTCTGCCCAGACGGAGTTTGAGAAGATGCTTGAGATAGAAAAAGAAGTGATGAGCCAATTAGTGACTTTTGAAAATTACGAAGATCCTATCACCAAATTCCTGGGTGAGGATGCTATCGATAGTCAGATTATACCGCTTGCTGCTTCTATAAATACAATATTAGAAGATGTTGCTTTAAGGCAGCAGAAGATAACAGAAGAAGCCAGCGAAGAATTACAAAGCTCAGTCGATCAATTGAGAAATATCACAATCCTGCTAGGTGTGATTATTGTAATTATTGGTCTGCTAAGTGCTTACATTATGACAAGATCAATTACCAAACCAATTAATTACATTAAGGATGTGGTAGTTAAACTTGGTAAAGGAGAGTTGGTTGATGATCAGGGCCGTAAGTTTAATAATGATGAAATTGGCGAAATGGCCGTAGCTATGGATAACCTGATTCAGGGCTTGAGATCTACGACCTTATTTGCTGAAAACATTGGTAAAGGGCAATACGACTCTGAGTTTGAGCCATTGAGTGAGCAGGATGTATTGGGTAATGCGCTTATAGAAATGCGTAACAACCTTGCTCGTGTGGCTGAGGAAGACAAGAAAAGAAACTGGTCTACTGAGGGACTTGCTAAGTTTGGAGATATTCTCAGACAGAATAATGACAACATAGCCAAGCTATCAGATGACATTATCAGAAACCTTGTTAAATACCTTGAAGCCAATCAGGGTGGCCTATACATTATAGAAGAAGATGCTGGCGGTGAGCAATTTATGTCGCTTACAGCATGTTATGCATGGGATAAGAAGAAGTACGTAGATCAGAAGGTATTTAAAGGAGAGGGGCTTGCTGGTCAGGTATGGCAGGAGCAAGACTCTATTTACTTAACAGATGTGCCTGACAACTACATAAAGATAACTTCTGGTCTCGGTGATGCTAATCCTAGAAGTATATTGATAGTACCTCTGAAAGTAAATGAAGAGATTTATGGAGTTGTAGAGGTAGCTTCTTTCAAAGCATTTGACGAAAGTGAAATTGACTTTGTTGAGAAAATAGCTGAAAGTATCGCATCAACAGTGTCATCTGTGAAGATCAATGCCAAGACTCAGAAACTACTCGAGGAGTCTCAGGAAATGACAGAGCAAATGAGATCTCAGGAAGAGGAGATGCGCCAGAATATGGAAGAGCTGCAGGCTACTCAGGAGGAAATGCAGCGTGGTCAGTCAGAGGCAGAAAACACCATGGATGCTATCAACCAATCTGTTGCGATGGCTGAGTTTGATGCTGAAGGCAAAATAACCAATGCAAACCAAAACTTCCTTGATATGATGGGCTACTTCAAAGATGAATTGGTAGGAGAAAACCATCGTATACTGGTTCATAAAGATGATAAATCCTCAGATAGCAATAAGCAATTGTGGAGAGATCTCTTAGGTGGAGTAACAGTTAAAGGAGAATATCGAAGAATAGATAAGAGCGGTAATATACTCTACACCAGAGAAAATTACGCTCCTATCAAAAATAGAGATGGTTCAGTGTCGAAAGTGATGCTTTTCGCATCTGACATCACACAGTTTAAAGAAGCGATTAGCTAGCAGTAGTTAATTCATTAATAAGAAGGAGCAATTCTTGAGGTGTTGAAGCCGTAAGTTTTGCTCCTTTTTCTTTTAAGGCTTCTCCGTGTCCGTTGATGATGTGACTACCACCCAAAAAGCCTATCACCGTCATGCCAGCTGCTGAAGCAGCAGTTACTCCGCTTTTGCTATCTTCTATCACCAAACACTCTTTAGGGTTATAACCAGTCCTTTCTGCTGCTAATAAATAAACATCTGGTGCAGGTTTTGGGTTTTCTACCTGCTCGGAAGAATACCGATTAGCTATACTTTCTGATATGCCTGATACCTTCAAAGCTTTGTCTACCTGCCACAAGTAACTATTTGAAACTACGGCTACCGGCAATGAGAGGGAAGAGACAACTTCAGCCATGCCTTTGATTGGCTGCAGCTCTTCATAAACTCTTCTTTCGCAGCGCTCAACTATGTCATGAATCTGCTCTATAGATAAGTTGGAGAGAAGCTTTTTAAAAGTCCCTGAAAAAGTGCTCCCTGTGTATTTTTTCAGGTATTCATCCTTGGTTAATGGTATGTTATATTCGGCTAGTGTGTCTATTACTACTTGTGCAGCGGTTATTTCTGTGTCAACTAGTACGCCATCACAGTCAAAAATTATTTGCTTGATCATTTTTTTAGATTAAGTTGCAAATCCTTGTATTATAGTGACGCAATGATAATATTTTAAGCGAACTTGCATGGTACAATTAACTAAAACATCTAATCATTGAAATTTGAGGATATTGGGCTTAATGAAAAGCTCGTAGAAGGAATAAACGCAATAGGTTTTAAGGAAACAACAGAGGTACAGGAAAAAGCCATTCCTGTCATTCTTCAAAATAAGGATGTAATTGCCTCAGCCCAAACTGGTACGGGTAAGACGGCCGCATTTCTACTGCCGGTTATCAATAAAATCTTACAGAACAACTCTAATGACAGGCATATCGGTGCCTTGGTAATAGTTCCTACCAGAGAGTTGGCAGTACAAATAGATCAACAAATGGAAGGACTTTCTTACTATACGCAAGTGAGCTCAATTGCTGTGTATGGTGGGGGAGATGGATCTTCTTTCAATAGGGAGAAAAAGGCCTTATCACAAGGCGCAGATGTGATAATAGGGACCCCCGGCCGTCTCATTGCACACCTTAATATGGGTTATGTAAAAATAGATCAACTCGATTGCCTGGTATTAGACGAAGCTGACCGAATGTTGGATATGGGCTTTCATGATGATATCATGAAAATCATATCTTACCTGCCCAAAAAGAGACAAAATCTTCTTTTTTCGGCTACAATGCCTAACAAAATAAGGGACCTGGCCAAGAAGATACTTCACGAGCCTGAAGAAATCAGCATAGCCATTTCCAAACCTGCAGAGCGAATAGCACAGGCGGCTTTTGTAGTTTATGATAATCAGAAAATCCCTTTAGCCAAGCATTTGCTTACAGCAAAAAAGCTACAGAGTGTGATTATTTTCTGCTCAACCAAGACGAGTGCCAAGCAGCTTAATAAGGAGCTTGTGAAACTTGGCCTTTCTTCCAAAGATATTCATTCAGATCTTGATCAGGTAGAAAGAGAACATGTGCTGCGGGAGTTTAAAAACCGTAAACTCAATATTTTGGTGGCAACGGATATACTGTCAAGAGGTATTGATGTTGAAGATATTGATTTAGTGATCAACTACGATGTGCCTAACGATGGTGAAGATTACATTCACAGAATTGGAAGGACAGCACGAGCTGCTGCTAAAGGTGTAGCCTTCACGTTCATTAATGAAAAGGAACAAAACCGTTTTTTACAGATAGAAGAGTTGCTTGGAGCACCAGTCATAAAAGCTAAAAACCCTCAATCTGTCGGCACAGGGCCAGAGTATAAACCTAGGAAATCAAACGGTCGTGGGTATAAAAAAAGCACCAAACACAGAAAGAAACGATAATTGTTACTCTCTGTATTTAGTGCAAAGGGTGTGATTACAGTCTAGTAATTCCGATAGAAATTGTGAACAGCCGATGTGAGCTGATTGTATATCGGTTTAGTAAACTCAATAAACAAATCTTGTGGCGGTGGGGGCGGCACTTCATTTTGCTGACATATGGCTATTTGCTCTTCTGTCAACGCTCTTTCATCGCCATTAAAACTACCCCACTGAGTAAACCAATTAAACTCACCATTAAATTTATTATGTGATAGCACTGCATTGTTGCCAGCATCGACAATTCGCATGCTAAACAACCCTTTAGAAATGACTACCTTTTTAAAGGTTGTAATTTTGGCATAAACCGTGTTGTAGGCATCTACTTTGGTGCCATCCTCAAGGGTTACAGTTCCTACTTTTACACTATCTCTACTTACTGACTCAGTGTTTCTCTCGGTGTGCGTTTCGCCTACCACAAAATCATCAAATTGTAGTCTTAAGTACTGGTCTACATAAGGCAGGTTTTCTCTTTCGGCCTCAATGTGCGTATAAAATCTTACAAACTCGGTGCTTCTAAAGTGAGTATTCAGGTATTCTTCGATCTTATCCTGAAAAAATCGACCACTCAAATCGTATCGCGTTGGAACAGGAATCTGCTCAACCACAATCTTCAAAGTAGCTTCGAATTTAGCCTGGTCAATTTTATCGCGAGTGTCTTTATATCCGGGAACAAAACCATTGACATCTCTAAATAAGAAATATGCACTCTTTGCGTCTTCACGCGTGTTTCTTTCTAACGCAATCACACCAGCCTGATAACTTTCTTCAGCGGCTTGTTGCTTTAGTGTGGCCACTTTGTCGTAATAATTAATCGGTTGAGGTATTACTCGCAATGCTCCAGGTGATCTTCTGATTTCTTCTGCCATGCTATTGATCCTTTGGTAAGCCATAAGCACATTTCTGTACTTAAAAGGAGCATTACTGGCCAGACTGTTATTAGCAGACTTTTCTAATGTAGATACAGCCAGTGGATAACTTTGTCTCAAAGTTTCCCGAGATTTTTTGTGAGAAGGTTTTTGTCTCAGTCTATTTACGGCTTTTAGTACGGCCTGGTAATAATCACCTTGCTCATAAGCTTTCTTACCAGAGCTACAGTTGGAGAGTAAAATAGGTAAGCAAATCAAAAATATGAATGGGTAGACTTTTCTCATATGTTCAACATTTTTT
>NZ_SMMD01000254.1 GCF_009711475.1 Fulvivirga aurantia | reverse complement strand
TGTAGCAATCATTGGTAAGAGATCAAGACAAATTGCTGTAAACGTAAAAGAAGAGCTTAATGCTAAGCTTGCTGAGTTTGCTTCTACTGTTGATAATCTTGAAGAGATTTTCGAAAACAGAGAGCAAATCGAAATCTCTAAATTTTACGAGCGTCTTCCTAAGTCTACTAACATCGCCATCGAAGAATTCGAAGAAGGCAAAGTAATGTATCGTCACAATACTGAAGAAGAAGACAATAAATTAGAACTTTAGTAGTCGTACCATGCTCCAGGATAAGAAAATTTTACTGGGAGTATGTGGAAGCATCGCTGCGTATAAGTCAGCGGCTTTGGTGCGATTATTAACAAAATCAGGAGCAGAGGTAAAAGTTGTTATGACTGCCTCTGCTTCTGACTTTATTACCCCCCTTACTTTAGCTACACTTTCTAAAAACCCTGTACTGTCGAAGTTTACTAAAAACGACCAGGGCGAATGGAATAACCATGTAGAACTTGGGCTTTGGGCAGACCTTATGCTGATAGCTCCGGCTAGTGCCAATACTATAGGTAAAATGGCCAATGGCCTTTGCGATAATTTATTACTGGCTACTTATTTATCGGCTAAATGTCCTGTATATGTTGCTCCTGCCATGGATCTCGACATGTACGCACACCCATCAACTACCAATAATCTAGAGCAACTTAGGAGCTATGGTAATATTATTATCGATGCAGAAGAAGGTGAGCTCGCCAGCGGACTGGTAGGTCAGGGCCGAATGGCCGAACCGGAAAATATAATAGCATTTTTAAATAAAGAGCTAGATTCTGATTCACCTTTTAAAAATAAAAAGGTGCTAATTACTGCCGGACCTACACAGGAAGCTATTGATCCGGTTAGATTTATCGGCAATCACTCAAGTGGTAAGATGGGCTACGCCATAGCACATCAACTTGCCAAGCTAGGTGCCAAGGTTGATCTTGTAAGCGGACCTACCCATCTGGACATTTCTCATGCCAATATTACCTTACATAAGATAAGCGCTGCTGAAGAAATGTATGAATCCTGCATGAAACTGTTTCCTACTGCTGACATAAGTATTTTAGCAGCAGCTGTAGCAGATTACAAACCAGCCACCGTAGCCGATCAGAAGATCAAGAAAAAAAGTGATGATTTAAGTATTGCACTTACTAAAACAAGAGATATTGCAGCTGCTCTTGGCCAGCAGAAGAAAAACGGCCAGGTAATGGTTGGCTTTGCATTGGAAACTGAAAATGAAGTCGATAATGCGCAGAAAAAGATACAATCAAAAAATCTCGACCTTATTGTACTCAACTCGCTCAACGATAAAGGCGCTGG
>NZ_SMMD01000229.1 GCF_009711475.1 Fulvivirga aurantia | reverse complement strand
ATAAGTTTAGGTTAAGCACTTGATATTAAAAATTAACAAGCACAATTAGAATGAGTTTTCTCTTAGCGGTAATCAGAAGCCCTATTTTTTTGACCTTGATCTTGTAAATTAGCATATGGTTCCGACTTTGCAGACACTAAGAGAGGCACACGATCGAATAAGGCCTTATATTCACAATACCCCTGTTCTTACTTCAACATATATAAATAGCCTTTCTGAGGCTTCCATTTATTTTAAATGCGAAAATTTTCAGAGAATAGGTGCATTTAAAGCCAGAGGTGGTTTCAATGCTTTATTATCACTAGGGAAAGACCGCCTTACCCAAGGGGTCACAGCCCACTCATCCGGTAACCATGCCCAGGCTGTAGCAGTTGCAGCTCAAACATTAGGGGTGCCGGCTTATATAGTAATGCCAAAAACTGCTCCAAAAGTAAAACAAGCCGCAGTAGCAGGTTATGGTGCAGAAATAATATTATGTGAGCCTACTTTAGAGGCCAGAGAAAGCACTGTAGCTCAAATTGTTGAGGAAAAAGGAGCAATTCTCATTCACCCTTTTAATGATTATAGCATAATTGCCGGACAGGGAACAGCCGCAATCGAGCTTTTAGAGGAAGTTTATCAATTAGATTATATACTGACTCCAATTGGTGGTGGTGGACTCACAGCCGGTAGTTCTCTAGCAGCCAAGTACCTGTCCCCAACTACTAAAATTGTTGGTTGTGAGCCTGAAAAAGCCGATGATGCTTATCGCTCGTTACGATCAGGGGAACTGAAAGCTCATAAAAGCCCGCCCAAAACAACCGCTGATGGTCTTTTGACTACATTAGGCGATAAAACTTTCGGTATTATCAAAGACAATGTGGGTGACATCTTGCTGGTTAATGAATCAGAAATTATACAGGCCATGCGTTTGATATGGGAGCGCATGAAAATAATTATAGAACCTTCATGTGCTGTGCCATTTGCGGCACTCCTCCGCAACAAAGACCTATTTAAAGGAAAGAAAGTAGGCATCATTCTTAGCGGTGGTAACGTAGACCTGGGCAAACTGCCTTTTGAGTAATAAAAAAGGCTGTCTCAAAAGGTGAGTCATCCTGAG
>NZ_SMMD01000796.1 GCF_009711475.1 Fulvivirga aurantia | reverse complement strand
TCTGGCCAATTGAAACCAGGGGATAAATTGCCCTCGGAGAGACAATTGAGTGAGCGGTTTGGAGTAGGTAGAACCTATGTAAGAGATGCTATAAGAAAACTTGAGTTTTATGGGATACTTAAAACGTTACCACAAAGTGGTACCGTGGTGGCTGGTCTTGGGATAACAGCCTTGGAAGGGTTGATTACAGATGTCTTAAGATTAGAAGGACAAGATTTTCATTCTCTTGTAGAAACCAGAGTGTTATTGGAGACCAATGCTGCAAAATTTGCAGCAGAACGAAGGTCGGAAGACGACATCGTGTCAATTTCTAATGCTCTTGAGGCTTTTGAAAAGGCAGTGAAAGTTGGTAAGCCTGCCGTAGAAGAAGATTTGTTGTTTCACTTAACAATTGCCGAAGCTAGTAAAAATTCAGTACTCAATTCCCTCATGTTGATTGTTACACCAGATATCCTCACGTTTTTCAAAGAAAATGACGTTTGCAGTGGAGATAAACCTTTATCTGCTTTAGAAGGCCATCACATTATACTGGAACATATAATAAATCAAGATGCTTCGAAGGCAGAAGAGTCGATGCGGTCGCATCTCAGTGATATTTTAAATTTTGCTAATGATAAACTCAAAAAATGAAAAGCTTTAAAAGACAAAGGTGAATTAACCTATAGTTAATCCACCTCGCAAAGCAGGAAATACAAACCGTCCAATCGCCAAAAAGTACGTCTGTATTTAATACTCATCTTTCGCAAAGATAGCCGATGAGTGAGTAATAGTCAAAGAATTCTTTGATCCTGCCTTAGTATAATCATTCATCTAAATAAACGATTATGAATTCAAAATTTACCAAGTTAACAGGCCTTGTTATTGCCTTACTGATGTCAATATCAAGCATGCTTGTTGCACAAGAAGGCCAGATTGTGAGCGGCCATGTCGATGGGGAAGATGGAGAGCCACTTCCAGGTGTTTCGATAATTGTGAAAGGTACGAGCATAGGCACTGTTACCGATATAAATGGTGATTACTCTTTAAGAGTAGATGCAGGGGCCACCTTATTATTTTCATTTATAGGTTACGAATTAGTTGAAGTACCTGTAAATAACAGGGCCACAATCGATATAGTTATGGAGCCGAGTGTAAGTGAACTGAGTGAGGTAGTAGTCATTGGTTACGGTACTCAGAAAAAGTCTCACTTAACAGGTGCAATTTCTAAGGTCGAGAACGAAAAACTGGATCAATTACCTGTTTCCAGAGTAGATGATGCCCTCATAGGTCAAGTTTCAGGCGTAAATATACAGTCGACCAATGCAGAGGCTGGGGGAGCTCCTACTATTACAATTAGAGGTGTTGGTTCTGTGACAGCAGACTCTGGCCCAGCTGTAGTTGTTGACGGAATTGTTGTGAATTCTGATTTTCTATCAAATTTAGATATGAATGACATCGCATCTTTTGAAGTGCTGAAAGATGCAGCTTCTGCAGCAATTTACGGCAGTGAAGGCTCTAATGGGGTAATACTAATCACCACCAAAAGTGGTAAAGCCGGACCAACCAAATTTAGCTATCAAACATACTTAGGGTTCAAAGAGGCACATGGTAGTGATGACTATAGAAAGAGTGTAGCCGATTGGGTGGCCTTTGAACAGGCTCAAACCGGAGAGTTGAGTGAAGAAACACAATACATGCAAAAGATAGTTGCAATCACAGGTGTTGACCGAGACTGGCAGGATGTCTTTTTTGAACGCGGCTTAATTCAAAGTCACTCTCTATCTGCAAGAGGAGGGAATGAGCAAACAAAATTCAGTGCGTCCTTAAGGTATTTAGAAGATGAAGGAGTTGTTATTACAGACGAATATTCTTTATACAGTGCAAGGTTGAAATTAGACCAAAAGATAGGGGATAGAGTAATGTTCGGTCTTAATATAAATCCATCTTATTCGAAAAAAAGAGGACTTCCCACCTCAATACATAACCCACTACGATTGTCTCCATGGTTACCTATCTACCACAGCGAGCAGACGTTACAGCTTATTGATAGAGCAAGATATCCTGATGTTGGTGTTGGTGATTATTTCTGGGAAGACCATTTAGTTGAGCTGGATTTTAATGACGATGGAAGTGACACAAGGCCACGTACATCAGGTGACTCAAACCCTTTCCAGCAATATGTTGAGAGAGAGCACTGGGAGTATGAAACCAATTTGTTTGGATCCACTTTTTTAAGCGTTGATATTATTAAGGGTCTAACAGCCAGGACTTCCTTGGCTACTACCATAGAGCAACGAAAGCGAGAAAGATGGGACGGTACAAATTACCATGCAGCCGGAGCAAGCCGATCACAGTATTATTTACAAAATAGATTTCGAACAAGGATCATTTCAGATAACACCTTGAATTATGATAAAAATATTGGAAGGCATCAATTTGGTGTGCTTGCTGGTGTTACAATACAACAAAGGACAGATAATATCAGTGAACTTACCGGTGTAGGCTATACTAATGATTTGCTTAAAAATTTGGAAGGTGCAACGCTTATCACAGAACCTGCAGAGATTAATACAGAGTATAATAAAGTAGGTTATTTCGGCAGGTTAAATTATGTATATGACGGCAAATATTTGTTCAACGCTTCTTTCAGACGTGACGGTAGTTCTGTTTTTGGGCCAAACTCGAAATATGGTAATTTCCCTGCAGTTTCAGTAGGATGGAATGTCTCTGATGAGGATTTTTTAGCAGGAAGTAACATTATTAGCAATCTTAAGCTTCGTGTTAGCTATGGAGAAACAGGTTCAGAACGATTTAGCGTTGGCAATGAAGTAGTAAACAGATGGCCATACCTGGCTTTATTAGATAATACAAATGCTGTTATAAATGGGGAAGTTGTAAATGGAGTGGCCCCACTAAATATTGCAAATTCTGTTTTGCAATGGGAAGCATCTCAGGAATTTAATCCAGCTGTAGATTTTGGTTTTATAAACAATAGGGTGACTGGGTCACTGGATTATTACTCAAGAACAAGTGAGAGTTTGCTTTTAGAAAATCCGGTTTCTTATGTCACAGGATTCACGTCAGGAATTATAAACCTCGGAGAGGTACGAAATCAAGGATGGGAGTTTGAGTTAAGATCAAGAAATGTTGTACAGGGTTCATTTAAATGGAATACCTCAATAATTGCTTCAACCAATCAAAATGAGTTGCTGGCTTTTGGCGATTCAGATGGAGCATTGATACAGGACACTTATGGAAGAAACTCACTTTGGATCAATAAAATTGGCAGTCCAATATCTTCCTTTTATGGCTATGTAGTTGATACAGAAAAGTATAATGACGCTGAATTCCGGGTTGCGTATGTAGATAAACCATGGAATAGAATCAACGGACAAGCAGAAGATGTCATTGTTAAAGATTTGAATGGCGATGGCAGAATTACAGGAGACGACAGAACTATTCTTGGAGATCCATACCCTGATTTACTGGCAAGTATTACCAATGAATTTTCTTTTAGAGACTTTGATTTGTCTTTTATGGTACAAGGAAGTTTTGGTGCTCAGGTAAATAATATTGGTGACCAATATTTCTACAATTGGTTTGGAAACAGTTCGCGATCTGGAGCTGCTGAAGAAGCTGTGGAAGACGGCCTTATTCCTCACGAATCTTTTATACAGGAAAAAGTACTCACCAGTGAAGTTATTGCCAGTGCAGACTATGTCTCTTTAAGAAATGTAACTCTAGGTTATAATATGCCTTCAAGTTTGACCTCAAAAATCGGATTAAGAGGGTTGAGGGTTTATGCTTCAGGTCAGAATTTGATTTACAAAACAGCCTCTGACTACCATGGTTTCAATCCAGAACATATCGATGATGATAATCCAAGAGCTTATGGTGCTCAGAGGGCAGGTACGCCTCTGTTTAGGACATATACTATTGGTGTGAACGTAGACTTTTAATCGTAAAGAATCTAATCATGAAAAAGTTAAAATATTACATATTAGCCATCGTAGCTGTTTTTGCTACCTCTTGTGATGATGAATTTTTAAATCCACTGCCAGATACAGCGGTTGCGGTGGAGTCGTTTTTCACATCTGACGATGACATCTTAGCCGGTATATATGGTATATATGACGCGCTTCAGGGAACTAATGAAAGTACTGAAACAAATATAGGGAGAGCTAATAGGGGTGTTCAATTTGAGCATCTTCTAACAGAACATCGTACAGATAACACAAGAAATGCTACTCTGGAAGGTTCCAAGTCTGATTTTCATAGGTATGTGGTGGAGGCTGTAAATGTTGAATCTGACGATTATTATCAGTCGATGTATCAGGTTATTTTCAGGGCCAATAACATCCTCAATTTTATAGATGTTGCCGATGCTGGCAATCAAGCAAGCTATGCTGCTGAAGCTAAGTTTTTGCGAGCCTATGCTTATTTCAAATTAGTGAGGTTGTATGGCGATGTTCCTTTAGTTACCGAGCCAATTGATCCTACTGATGAGACTGCTCTTTTTACAAGGATTCCCGAAGCTGAAGTTTACCAACAAATCATAACTGATTTGCAGGAAGCGGTAAATGCCTTAAATAATTCTCACAAATCCAGAGCTTCTAAGGTAGCAGCTCAGGGGGTTTTGGCTAAAGTTTATTTATCACAGACCACACCAAACTATTCTGGTGCGGAAGCTTTATGCGAGGACATCATTGCCTCAGGGGATTATAGTTTAATGTCCGATTATCACGATGTCTTTTATTCGGAATTAAATGATGAAATCATTTTTGCTATACAATATCAAGCAAGCAATTCTGAAGAAAGCCAGGGGTTTTCTGCTGAATTTACATCTTTTGTAAGGGCGGGAAGAGATGATGGTCAAAATATAGTTAACGAAAACCTTTATAACGATTTTACTGCCATCGGAGGAAACAGAACTCCGGTTTCTATCACTGATCTGGATGGAAACCTTGAGCCTGATGAAAATGAAGTAGCTAAGTATTTCCCGGAAGGGACTGTCATAGAATCAGGAAATATAGATTATGGAGTTGGAAGAAATGCTGGTAACGATTATATCGCACTCCGATATGCAGATATATTACTACTTCATGTAGAAGCTACAATGGCTGGTGCACAGGCTACGGTAGATCCGGGTGCGTTGGCATCATTTCAACAAGTAAGGAATAGAGCTGGGCTTACGACAACAGTAAATTCAATTACAAAAGAAGATCTGATGCTTGAAAGAAGGGTTGAGTTAGCCTTTGAAAATCAACGCTATTTCGATTTAAAAAGATTCGGTGAATTTGAAAATGTACTATCGGCTCATGCTGATGAAATGGGTTATGCCTGGGATGTAAACAATGCCAGATTCTTACCAATTCCTCAGAGGGAAATCAACCTTAGCGGAGGTCTTCTTACCCAGAATCTTGGTTATTAATACTTTAAATAAGTGAGTTATGAATAATATTAATCATATCAATAAAAGGCTTGGATTACTCTTAGCAATTGTTGTAACGGTATTTCTGGCGGGCTGCGAACTGCGACCTGAATTACCAGATACAGGTAGTATTCCAGATGAGACTCCCCCGGCAGCTAGTTTTGAGAGTATACCAACAGCAGAGGATTTTAGAGTAATTAAATTTACCAATACCTCTTCTGAGGCAACCAAATATTTCTGGGATTTTGGTACTGATGCCGTAGTCTGCGATGAAGTGGATGGCGAAATAATCTGTGGTACAAGCAATACTACAACCGCAGAAAATCCATATGCCAAATTCGAATCTGGAGAGGGTACCTACACTGTAAGTTTAACTGCCATTGATGATAATGAGGCATCACATACTGTAGAAGTAGAAGTAGAAATAATTGATGAATTTGTACCCTTACCGGTAGAAGTACTTAATGGAGATTTCGAAAATAGTAGAGACCATTGGACTATTAGTAATTGGGACACTTGGTCATCTTCCGCCTTTGAGTCAAGCTCTGATGGATCTAGTCTCCTTTATGACGGAACAGATAACGGTTCTAAAACGAGAGGTGCAAAATGGAATGCTACCAGATCAGTAGGCTCTTTGGCAAATAGTGGTACAAGGGTCGCATACCAAGCCTTAGTGGTTTCTCCGTCTTCCGAAGAAAGAACAGTTACTTACGTTCTTGAATTTGAGTACGCTATTAAGGATGATATAGCAACCGATCCTCCCGAAGGTAGAATAGTGATTGCTGATATTATTGCTGGTCACTATGATGATGGTGACGATGCCTATGCCCAAACTGACAGAGGCGGAGGAACTAGCCTGCTACACATGGAAGTATCTGAAAGAAAAGGTAAAGGAAACTTTACTACAGTCACAGGTGAGTTTGATGCTCCGGAAAGCGGGCTCGTTGCTATCATGTTGTCAGCTATAACTCCGGTCGATGTCTATGTTGATAACGTAAAGGTTTATCCTGCTAACTAGTATCATAAAACGAATGAATATGATGAATATATTTAAAAAAGGAATAGGGGCTTTGCTTATGATAGTCATTATAGTGTCTTGCAAAGAGGATGATAGTCCAAACCCTACGGGCCTAAGTGAAATTACATTGTCTAGCTTTTCAGCAACACCTGGCCCAGATGAAAATGGTATAGAAGACGGTACCTACATCACGGTTACACCAATATCAATAGGAGTTTCATCTTATACAGTGGATTTTGGAGATCCTACAAGTGAGGATGATGTGCTTATTATCGATGAACAAGGTGGTTCTATTGCATATGATTATCCTAATGATAATGAAGAAGCAACATATACAATTACTGTTACTGCTCAATCTGATGCGGGTTTAGCTCCAGTTTCCAAGTCAGAAGATGTGGTGGTAATGCATACTGTTGTGCAGACAATTAATACTGCACCAGCATCACCCGAGTTAAGAGATGCAAATGTATTTGCGCTTTTTAGTAACGGTTTCGAATACAACGGCCAGATTTATAGCTGGGAGCATGGAGAGGCAGCCACTGGTGGAATCACACAATCTGTAAACGGTAATGATGTAATTCAATTTTCAAGATTGGGTAGTTCTGCTGGGACGTTGGAGATGTCGACAGTAGAAGTCGCCAATGCTATTGTAGGTATTGAAGCAGTTACAGATATTCATTTCGATGTATATTCTGTCTTTGCTGAAGGTATTGATTTGTTAAAAGTGACATTGGTCAATGAAGGTGCTTCCACAACCTATCAGGTAGATGGTCTTGCGCTTACAGATAGTGAATGGACAAGCTTTGACCTGAATTTAACAACGGGTTTTTCTGGAGCTGTTGATGCAATAGATGAAATAAGGTTTGAATTAGGGACAGGTGGTGCTGCAAGTGATCATGCAACGATTTTTGTTGATAATGTTTATTTATATAAATCTACAGGGTCAGAGATTATAAACGGAGATTTTGAAGCCGATAATAACATTTGGAGATTCCCTCTTTTTTCTGATGAGTCTACTACCAACCCTTACGGTTCAAGCTCAGATGGGTCTAATTTTGATATTGATGGTAATAATACCGGAGACAAAACGGCCGGAGCCAAATGGAGTTCCAGTCAATCAGGCGGCATTGGAGACTTCAGAACTTCAGATAGTAGGTATGCCTATCAGGAACTTTCTTTGACTCCAAACACCGATTATGTATTGGAATATCAATATGCTATTCGAGAAGGTGATGGAGCATCTTTGGATGGAAATAAGGTAGTGGGAGTAGTTATGGACGGATTCTATATAGATGGAGTTGAAGCCGTTAATGACATAGTTTCGAATAACCTGGGATTTCACGAAGGATTCATTGCTGAGGGTAAATTCAATGAGACAACAAATGGTTATGGTACATTCGTACAAATTCCATTTACCTCAAATGCGAGTGGTGGGGTATCTGTCATGTTTTATGCTAATACTGCTGTTGATGCTTATATCGATAATGTAAAAGTTTTAGAGCAAACGAGTGTGGCAGCACCTACAGCAGCATTTACTGCTGAGGCAACGGCTGGAAATTTCTTAGAATACAATTTTACTAATGAATCAATAAACGCCAGTTCATTTGCATGGGATTTTGGAGATGGCAACACATCTTCTGAAAAATCTCCAACACATGTATATGCGAGTGGTGGTGATTATGTGGTAACACTTACAGCTACAAATGTAGCGGGAGATGCTTTAGCCAATGAAAATTTAACGGTTTCATCCACTGGTGTTCCGGCTACTTTTAAGGTAGTTGTTTTAAATGGTACTGGTGATGATTTGACTATTAAAGCATCTGATAATGCAGATGCTTTTGACATGACGCCACCTAGTACTATTTATGATGCTCCAGACACCCAGCCAAGTCCATACACATGGGATAATGGCGACTTGGATACATGGTTAGCTACCAATTGTGGTGATGATAGCGAGCAGCCTGGTAGCACCAGCGATGGTAACGTATTTGCACAGTTAGGGGATCGGGGCTATAAGTTAAGTGAGGCATGTAGACGATTATATCAACCTGTAACAGTTGAGGTTGGAGTTGAATATACGTTTACAATAGATTCTCGCTCAGAGGCCGCTGGAGTAACATCCGAGGTATTCATTTTGAATACAGCTATTTTGGACGAAGCTGG
>NZ_SMMD01000474.1 GCF_009711475.1 Fulvivirga aurantia | reverse complement strand
GAGACACCCTTTTGCTTAGAAAGTTTTCTGGCTAACACCTAATTTGTCACCTTCATCGTGGTGTTCAATTTCATTGGTATTTGCATATCGTTAGGCATCTGTGCGTTGGCTTTAATTGTGGCATCGCCATCTATTTTTTGTACGATATCAGCTTCGATAATCCAACCAGAATTTTTGTCAACTTCTATGTCAGAATTCATGGTGCCGCTCATGTCGTATTTCATCTTCATGCCGTTGGTTTCTACATAGGCATCTTTATCTTCAGTTGCGATGTTTCCAGTGCCTTTCAAAGTAATTTTATCACCCGATACGCTCACAAGCTCGTACTCGGTAATCAGCTTGGCTGCCATTCCCGCTTCCAGGTTGGTGCTTACCGTCCATGTGTCGCCAATTTTTACTTTGCCTTCCGGGTAGATGGCCGTCACCATTTCCATATTGCCGATCATTGCTTCTTCACCGTAAGCTTTCATCAGCTGCTCTTTAATTTGCTGTTTCTGCATGGCAGGCAATTCTTCAAATTGGTCTACAGTCTTGCCCCACATTTCGTCTAGCTTTTTCACGGAAGTAACTTTACCGTTTTTCTTCATAACCACATCAAAAGGCTGGTCTTTAATGGCTGCCAGCATAGAAGAGAATACATCGCCTTCGGTTGGGTTTTCAGAGCTAAATTCTGTGGTTCCCTGTGGCATTTTCATGGCCATGTTCAGCGATTTAAATACAGTTTTTAGCTGGTAGCTGTCATTTTCTACGGCAGCAACTTCAAAAGCCATGTTTCCCGAGATTTTCATATTTATCTCCATAGACTGGCCACCAAAATCCTGTACAATCGATATGTCTGATTGCATTACCTGGTTGTAAGTTTCACCTTGTTTGAGGGTAAGGCCAAGGTCATATTTCTGAGCTTGCGCAACCGTGGCAAGCGTAAGTAGTAAAAGTGTAAAAAATTTGTGCATTAGAATGTTTTAAATGTTTGAATAATTACCTGAAGCTAGCGAAAATAGTTTGAACGAGAGTGAGTGCACAGGCTAAATCTAGTCTTTACCCAGTATCCGTGTCCAGAGTGCACTCATAATGGCCTTGCCATCGTCAAACTCCTTTTCAACTTCTTCGATGTGTACTTTGTCATCTTCCCGGTAGATGTGGTAAGAAAACACAAAATCGCCTTCTTTCTCCAACCAACCCGTACGTTGCCCAAAGCGTAGGTCATTGTAAATTACCCCTTTTGCTACAGGTTGTATCGTATACCAGCCGTTGGTAAGGTCTATCAGCTGCTTTACATCTTCATCTTGCCTGTAAGGTGTGAGAAAATCATGATTTTTAGGAAAGTAGAAATACGCTATATCCTTGTTGTTATCCAGCAAAGAATAATAGCCGATTTTATACCCATCGGCAAGCTCAGCATTGGAGGTCCACAGGAGGGTGTTGAGCGGTGCAGGCCTGGTGTCGTAGCGTGAGACTTTCATGTTTTCTTTGGCAAAAGAGTCTTCAAAGACAGAATTGACATGCTGTTTTACTACTACTGAGAAAACCAGGTAAGCCGAACTTATCACAAGGCCAATGGTATTGAGTTTTTGGCGTTTTTGACTGGTTTTTGATAGAAACATGAGCCATACGAGGCAGATGGTGAGCGGAAGGGTGTAAAGTGGGTCTATCACGAAAATGCTCTTAAAAGCAATACGATAATCGACCGGCCAAAACAGTTGTGTACCCCAGGTGGTGAAGCAATCGAGTAAAGCATGGGTAAAGAAGCCTAAGAAAAATAATAATGTCCAGTCTCGCCATGTGGCCGAGGAGGAGTTGAAAAGCTTTCTCATAACAAAGCCTAGCAGCGGGGCAAAGATGAGGGCAAACGCCAGCGAATGGGTAAATCCGCGGTGAAAGTTGAGCGCGTCTACCGTGCCCATGGCATTACCAATAAATACATCCAGGTCAGGGATAGTGCCGGCTATGGCGCCAAAGAGCGGTGCTTTGTTACCTATTTTGCGGCCAGCTACAGCTTCTCCAACAGCGGCTCCAAGTACAATTTGAGTGAAAGAATCCAATGCTTTTTTCTTTACTAAGATCTACGACTTTTTCTACTAAACATAGTTTTTGGCTAGCTGTTTTCATTCTATAAATCAACATGTATAACATAAAAACCAACAACGTATATGAGCTTTATAGAAAATAATGATGTGCAGATCTATTATGAAGATTATGGAGAGGGTAAACCAGTGATATTGATTCACGGCTGGCCCTTGAGCCACAAAGCCTGGGAAGGGCAGGTATCGACCATTGTGGATGCCGGCTACCGCTGCATTACCTACGACCGCAGAGGCTTTGGTCAATCAAGCGCTCCCTGGGGTGATTATGATTACACGACCCTTGCTTCAGATTTAAAGGCCTTAATAGATACCTTAGATCTCGATAGCGTGACCCTTATCGGATTTTCGATGGGTGGGGGAGAGGTAGTACGCTACCTTACAGAGTATGGCGATGATAAGATTGAGAAAGCGGCCCTGGTAAGCTCTATCATACCATTGGTACCGCAAAAAGAAGATAACCCTGATGGTGTGCCTCAGGAAGCTTTGGATGATATCTTAGATGCGATTAAATCAGATCGGGTGGGCTTTCTTACGGATTTTCATAAAAATTTCTATAATTATGAAGACAATACCGACAGTATGAGTGAGGAGCAATTACATTACGATTGGTCTATCGCCTCTCACGCGTCACCACAGGCGACTTTTCAATGTGCCAAATCGTGGGCCACAACTGACTTTAGAGATGAACTCAAAAATGTGAGTGTACCTACGCTCATCATTCATGGCGATGCTGACAACATTGTGCCTATCGAGACATCGGCCAAGCAAGCGGCTGAAGGAATACCCAACAACCGGTTTGAAATTATCAAAGGCGGCCCTCATGGCTTAAATGTCACCCATCGTGACGAATTGAATAAGCTTTTGGTAGATTTTCTGGAAGAGTAAAAGCAGTAAAATTATATATGAGGCCGACTCAAAAGTGGTAAAACAACTCTTGCAGGTCATTCTGACG
>NZ_SMMD01000428.1 GCF_009711475.1 Fulvivirga aurantia | reverse complement strand
CTTACCAGTGTTTTACTGGTAAGAATAGTTGCTATTAGTCTTCAAATAGAAATTCGTTATAGGCATTTTGCAGCTCCCTAAGAGAAAGGGCATTCTCTTGTTTTTGTGCCAACTCAATACCTTTCTTAAAAGCAGCTTCTGCTTTTTCATCTTCTTCTAGCTCAAGATAAAGGTGTGCTACATGATAATAGGTGGCTAGATAGTCGGGGTGTTCCTGAAGTAAAATTTCAAAGTATTTAAGGGCCTCCTGAGGATCGGTACTTTTGTATTCGGTAGCGATTGCATAAAGAGTAAACGCATCTTTTGGGTCATTTTTGAGGAAGTCAAGAAGTTGACTTAAGCGGGATGAATTCATCTATGATTCAATTTTTATTTGCTCCATTATTCGTTATCTTCGCTGCAAATTTAGTGCTTAATAATTAACTATTTAATACAAAAAATTTAAATGAAAATATTAGTTTGTATTACCCACGTGCCTGATACAACTTCTCGTATTGCATTTACTGATGATAATACCAAGTTTGATACTACTGGCATTCAATTCATTATCGGCCCTTATGACGATTACGCTTTAGCAAGAGCAGTTGAGCTTAAGGAGCAATCTGGTGGTTCTATTACAGTGCTTAACGTAGGAGAAGCAGAGACAGAGCCAACAATAAGAAAGGCATTGGCGATAGGTGCTGATGAAGCGATCAGAGTAAATGCCGCACCAACTGATTCATTTTTTGTAGCGCAACAAATTGCGCATGTGGCTAAAGAAGGAGACTATGATCTTATCTTGATGGGACGTGAGTCTATCGACTTTAATGGCGGTATGGTACACGGAATGGTAGGTGAGTTATTAGGCCTTCCATCATTTTCACCAGTGATGACTTTGGACATCGATGGCGATACAGCCAAGATGAGCAGAGAGATCGAAGGAGGTAAAGAAAAACTTGAAGTAAAATTACCATTTGTAGCTGGTTGTCAGGAGCCTATAGCTGAGTGGAAGATACCTAATATGAGAGGTATTATGTCTGCCAGAACTAAGCCATTAAATGTGGTAGACCCTGTAGATGACAGCACACAGACCAAGTTGGAAAACTACGAATTACCACCGGCAAAAGGCGAAGTAAAAATGATTGACGCAGAAAATGTTTCTGAGCTAGTTGATCTTTTGAAGAATGACGCTAAGGTGATATAAATTAGGTAATAAGACTATAAAAATATTAAAGCAATAAAATGGCAACATTAGTATTTGTAGAGAGTGCAGATGGTAAAATTAAAAAGACCTCTATTGAAGCAGTAGCTTATGCTGCAGCAATGGGTGGTGATGTTACTGCTATCGCACTTGGCGCTGTTGATCAGGCCGAATTAGAAAATTTAGGAAATTTTGGAGCAGGCAAAGTATTGCATGCTGATGACGATAAATTAAATGCAGGGGTTATTCAGGCTTATGCTACGGTCATAGCCAAAGCGATGGAGCAGACAGGTGCTGACACGCTTGTACTAGCTAATTCATCATTAGGTGCTCCGGTATCTGCCAGAGTATCGATCAAAGTTGGTGCAAGCCTTGTATCTAACGTAACTGATCTGCCAGATACATCTGCAGGCTTCAAAGTGAGAAGAAGTATCTATACAGGTAAGGCGTTTGCCAACGTAGAGCTTACCTCTGACAAGAAAATATTGGCAATAAAAAAGAATGCCGCTGAAGTAAAAGAAACAGGTGGTTCTGCAGCTGTTGAGAAGTTTAATCCTGAGTTGGGTGATGGCGATTTTGCTGCTACAATTACAGCTACTGACAAGGCAGAGGGAGAGATTTTACTACCTGAAGCTGAATTGGTTGTATCTGGTGGCCGTGGTATGAAAGGACCAGAAAACTGGAATATGATCGAAGATCTGGCTAAAGAATTAGGAGCTGCCACTGGTTGCAGTAAGCCGGTATCTGATATGGGATGGAGACCTCACCACGAACACGTGGGTCAAACAGGAGTAAAAGTAAGTCCTCAGCTTTATGTTGCAGTAGGTATCAGCGGAGCGATACAGCACTTAGCTGGTGTTAACTCATCTAAGTATATCGTTGTTATAAATAAAGATCCAGAAGCACCATTCTTCAAAGCAGCCGATTACGGTATCGTTGGAGATGCTTTTGAGGTAGTACCTAAATTGACTGAAGCCATTAAAGCAGCCAAGTAATTTGTGGATAAATTAAAGTTAGAAATACTAGGGCTCTCATCGAGTCAGTCGCAGTCAGGATCATTTGCTTTGGTTTTGGGCGAGTCTGAAGGCAATCGAAGGCTACCAATTATTATTGGTATGTTCGAAGCCCAGGCAATAGCTATCGAAATTGAAAAAATTATTCCTAACCGACCAATGACTCATGACTTGTTCAAATCATTTGCTCACAGCTTTGAGTATAAGGTTAAGGAGATAGTGATTTCGGACCTTAAAGAAGGTGTATTCTTTGCAAAGATCGTTTGCGGCAATGGGACAAACGATGTTGAAATTGATGCAAGACCTTCCGATGCTATTGCAATAGGTTTACGTTTTGATGCACCAATATATACTTACGAAGCAATATTAGCTGAAGCAGGTATTGTGCTTACAGACGAAACAGAAGATGATATTGCAGAGCTTAAGAGCGAACTCAAAACTGAGCCAAAGGAAACTTCAACACCTAAGGCAGG
>NZ_SMMD01000532.1 GCF_009711475.1 Fulvivirga aurantia | reverse complement strand
TACATTATTTACTGGAATTATTCCCACTACCTCAGGGGTATCTTGGGAGTCGCATCTTATGGGAGCCATAGCCGGCTTGTTTTGTGCTATTTATTTTAAATCTAGCAAGCTGACGGGTGAGTTGGTGATATCGGAAGAAGTAAAACATGAGTCAGAAGAAACTAGTTACCACTATCAAATAGTATCAAAAGAGTCTTCATTGACACAGAAGAAGACCAATACAATTACTTACACCTATACATTGCCAGATAAATCTGATAAAGGTTTACCCAAATAAAAGATTAGCAAATTTGTAACTTGTTTACTTTATTTGCGGCCGTATTAACCTAAAAATCAGATTTCAAAGTGAAAAATCTATCATTAGTATTAAACCTCGTATTGTTAGTTGCAGTAGGTGTTTTGTTTTACATGCAGTTTAACCCATCTGAACAGGAAAAATCAGAAGAAGGTATTTTAAATTCTGCTGAATACGCTGTGGCTTACATTAATTCAGATTCTGTACTTAAAAATTATGAGTACTTTGATGAGCTTCAGAAAGAGCTTCAGGAAAAATCTAAAAAACTAGAAGCTGAGTATCAAAACAGAGCACAAGGTTTACAAAAAGAGGTAAATGATTACCAAAGAAATATCAATAATTTAACAATTGGTCAGGCTAAAGCTTTAGAAGAGGACTTGATGAAAAAACAGCAAAATCTGCGTATGTACCAGGAAAGCTTGAGTCAGGAACTTCTAAAAGAAGAAAATAGAGTAAGCCAGGAGTTGTATAACCGTGTTACCAAATTCTTACAAGATTATAGCGAGCAAAATGGTTTGCAATTGGTAGTAAAATACAATCAGGGTAGTGATGTGCTTTACGCAAGTGATAGCATGAATATTACTTCAGATGTAATCAATGGACTTAACAAGGCCTACAAAGAAGGTAACACAGAAAATAGTGAGTCTGACACGACCAGCGTAGAATAAATAATAGGCAAAGTTTTATCTCAAGGGCTAGCTTGTTGCTAGCCCTTTTTTTGTGAAAGCATTGGAAAATTGTGTGCTTATTAATATTTTACAACTTATACTACGATAAAAACCTATTTTTTAAACTATTTTCATGCTCAGAGCCTTATTTTTAGCACTGAATGTCAGGTCTGGAGAAGAAAAGCCTGTATTATTACTTCTGGGCAAAGGCTTCTTTATGGGCGTATTTCTGGCAACTTATTATGTAAGTGCTGAAACCTTATTCCTCAATAGACTGCAGGAGTACCTCAAAGAGGCGATATTAATTTCGGGTTTTTTAGGTATTATCCTAACCGCCACATTTGCTTTCCTTCAAAATAAGGTCTCTTTTAACAAACTTGCACTCGGTAATTTATTAGTGATATTCCTGTTTACGGCAGGTATGTACTTTTCATTCCGCTATTCGGATTCCAGTCTTCAGGATTATGTTATATTCCTGATGTTTGCCATGTATGGTCCTATATTAGCTATAGCCTTACTTGGTTTTTGGGGTACGTTTGGTCGATTATTTAATCTTAGACAGTCAAAAAGAATTATTGGAGGTATTGACATTGGTCAACTAGTAGCCTCAATCATTACCTTATTCGCAGTTCCGTTTTTAGAGCCATTTATTCCTAATACATATAATTTTCTAATCATAAGTGGAGTGAGCTTACTGATAGCTTGCGTATTTTTAGGATTAATTACGGCAAGCTATAACCTTTCCGAAGCTGAAATCTCGGCAGATACAGAAGAGAAAGAGGATACCAGTATCAAAGCACTAGTCAAAGACAATTATGTGCGATTGCTCTCTTTCTTTTTACTCTTTTCCATGGTCACGTTCACTTTTGTACAGTATTCTTTTCAGGAGGTAGTTGCCGAGCAGTATCCTGACGAGACTGAACTAAGAAACTTTGTAGCGATTTTTCAGGGGTCCATACTGGTTTTAGGCCTATTGTTACAAACTTTTGTAAATGACCGGATCATTGGTGAGTACGGGCTGAAAATCGCCCTAATGATATTACCTGTGATCATGTTTATATTTACCATAGGCTCTATCGTGGCAGGTAGTATTTATGGATACGATGTGGAGACAAGCACAGCATTTATTTGGTTTTTTCTGCTTATTGCACTTAGTAGACTCTTTAATTACGCACTTAGAGACTCGTTAGAAAACCCTACTGTAAAACTTTACTTTATGCCACTGGATGCACGTGTAAGGTTTGATGTGCAGACAAAAGTTGAAGGTGTGGTAAATGAAACATCGCGTTTTCTAGCCGGAGCTTTAATAATAGGCTTATCTTTTCTCGCATTTTTTGAGCTCATTCACTATTCGTATGCACTAATAGGGGTATTGTTGGGCTATTTTTTGATCATTAGAAAAATCTATAACGAGTATCGAAATAGGATTAGGATAAAGCTGGAAAGACAACAAAAGGCTCTTGCCAACACCGTACTGGAACCCGGGCAACAGCTTGTTAATAAGCTCCAAAAAACCCTAAAGCAAAACAATACCAATAAAGTCATTTTCTCCTTTAAGCTATTAGAAAAATTAGAGCCTAAATTATTACCAAAATCAATTAATATTCTGATGGGGCATGAGTCTGAAGATATAAGAGATTTTGCTCAATTTAAGATGAATGAGCTTAAGGGACTCTCGGTATCTGACAGGTACGTGATATCGATGAAAAAAGAGAATGGGAAAGGAAGGCGTAAATTGGTGAGTGGAGCCGATATGCTTGATTTACTTAGGTCGGGTGATATTTCGAAAGGAAGGCTTTTTAAATTATGTAAATCAGAAAATCCTGAAGACAGACAGTATGCAGCAGAATTGATCAGTAATGCTCAAGATGAAGAAAACATATCTTTCCTGATTGAGCTTTTAAGTGATTCTGATCCTAAAGTTAGAAAAACGGCAATTAAAACAGCCCAGAGGAAGTATAATGACGAAGTACTGAGTGCATTAATTGACAATTTGGCTTATGCTAGCTTTAGTGTAGAGGCAGCAAATTCTCTAACGGTGATTGGTGGTAAGGCATTGAATAGTCTCGATTCAGGCTTTTATAAATCTGGGCAGACAACACCTACTATGCTTAAAATTGTCCAGATTATTGGTAGGATTGGAGGCAATAAAGCAAAGCAACAGTTATGGAATAAGATAGACTTTCCAGATAAAGTGATTGTTTCGCAAGTACTATTAGCGCTTGCAAATTCAGGATTTAGAGCCGGCATGGCTCAGATTCCCAGAATTAAGTATGCCATAGAATCCGATGTGGAAAGCATTGCCTGGAATATGGCGGCCATTAGCGAAGTGTCTGATGATGAGTTTGGTGATAGCATAAAGCAGGCTTTAAAGGAAGAGATCTATTCGGACATTGAGCATATTTATATGCTTCTTTCTATGTTGTATGATGCCCAGTCAATACAATTGGTAAAAGAGAATATTGAAAGCGGTACAAGCGAAGGTTCAATTTATGCAATAGAGTTATTAGATGTGTTTCTATCTGATGACTTGAAACAAAAAGTGATTCCTGTACTTGATGATTTGCCTTACTCTGAAAAGACTAAGCGATTGGAAGTATTTTACCCGCGTGATCGATTAAACGGCAATTTGATTTTAAAATTTGTGCTGAATCGCGACTTCTCCCAGGTAAATAGGTGGACAAAAGCCTGTGTGATTTAT
>NZ_SMMD01000367.1 GCF_009711475.1 Fulvivirga aurantia | reverse complement strand
CTATAAATTGTATATTGTCTCCTAAAGCTTCTCTCCATTTTGAGAAAATTAGTTTATTGGCAATTTTTAGTTTAAATCTATAGAGTGCACCCTGGTCTTTATTGAGGTCATACTGAAGGCCAAGATTAAGTGCCCAGAAAAACAGTTGTTTCTTAATGCCCTTTAGATCATAGCCTTTCATTAGTATCTTTTCGTATACTTTTTCCAACAGCCTGGGTACCGTTGCAAAAAAGTGAGGTTTCACCTCTTTCAAATTATCGGCAATAGTCTCCATACTTTCTGCATAGTAGATTGAAGCTCTAAGTTGCATATAGGTGTAGAGTGCTGTGCGCTCAAAAATATGACAAAGAGGCAAAAAGCTCAACGCCCTACTTCCCGGTTTCACACTCGGAAAAGCATCGCCAACAGCATCTGAGTTACTCAAGATATTTTTATGAGAAAGCATAACACCTTTAGGATTACCAGTTGTGCCTGAGGTGTAGATGATACTTGCTAAATCTTCATATTTTATTTTTTCACGATAAGTATCCAGACTCTTGGTATCGCCATCCTTAAATAGCTCTTTCCAATGAGGTGCCTCATCGATTTTATCAAAACAGTAAACGTGGACACTTTCACCTGAATCTTTTACAGCTTCTTTTACTTTCAAAGCCACTTCACGATCTCCTGTAAAAATCAGTTTGATGCCTGCGTCTTTTATGATAAATGTGTAATCTCCACTTGTAGAGTTGGGATACATCGGTACATTGATGGCACCAATTTGAGAAATGGCAAAATCTGCCATGGCCCATTCAGGTCGGTTAAATGAAACAAGTCCGACTTTATCACCCGGTTTTACGTCCTTAGCCAAAAGTCCGAGACTCAGTTTATTTGCTATATCATAAACTTGCTGAGTGCTGTATTTTACCCACTCACCATCTTCCTTGCTCGCAAGGGCATCTTCTAGTGGATTGTTTTGCAACTGATCTGCTAATACATCAAATATTCGGGTGATTTCCATTTTTTCAAATTTTCAAACGGAGATCAAATTAATAAAAAGAATTGAAATTAGGTCTGACGTGAGAAGGTAAATTAGAAATTGACTGCTGTTTTATACATAAGCGGCTGTCGGAGTTCTTAATTAAGAATTTCTTCTTCCTGATTGTCGAAATCTCCTCGTAATTGTCTGAATCTTTTACGAGCCTCGGCAACATACACGCTTCCCGGGTATCGGGTTAGAAAATTGCGATATATCTCCATAGCTTCAGTTTCGTTTTTCAGATATTTCTGTTGAAGGTCACCCATCATAAAGTAAGCATCATCGCTCAAGATATCGTAATCGTAGTTTTCAACAATTTCCTTATACAAGTCAAATGATTTTTGAAAATGCCCTCTTTTTTGTTCAATATCAGCTTCTAGCCAAAGCAATTCATCCGTGAGGCTATGGCCGGGAAACTTCTCTTTCATAGAAGAGATTTTTTGAAGTGCTTCTTCCGTTTTATTCTGGAATAGTAGTAGTTCGATATTGGCATAACTACGCATGGCGGCTTCTGAACTATCGAGAGCCACATTGTCTTTTATTAACAGACTCAGCGCCATAGCGTCATTAGAAATTTCTCTCGAAGTTGCTTCCTTCAAAATATCTAGATGCTCCTCTGCCAGCTGAAAGTCTCCTTTGAAATAAGAGAGTTTGGCATTTTTCAATTTGGCTTCATAACCAAGGTATTCGTCTTTGTGAGATTTCTCCACTTGTGAGTAAAGTAGTGTAGATTCCCAGGGCTGCTCTATCAGCAAATAGATGTCACCAAGATCCATTTTAGATTTTGCCTTTATGTCCATGTTGGCTCGGGGGGTATCTATTATTTTCTGCAATATATTAATGGCGGAGTCTTTTTCGTCTAGATAGAAAGCATGTAATAAAGCTTTGTTTCTAAGTGCCTCAAGTGTATTGCGGCTTATGCCCAATTCTTTTATAAAGAGATTATAGTCACTCACCAGATTTCTTATTTCTCGCTCATCAACCGGAAAAGTGTTTCTCACGCGCTGCTCGTAAGTTCTTATCAAATACATTTTAGCAAG
>NZ_SMMD01000537.1 GCF_009711475.1 Fulvivirga aurantia | reverse complement strand
AAATAACCTATATGGTCTAAGAAATATTCAATATATTGATCAAAAACGACTGTATGAATAATTGTATCGCTTTTCTTATAACTCTCACACTTACCTTTGGGGCATATGCGCAAAATCATCTTCCAGAGGTAGTCAGTGGAGAAATAAAACGCATTGAGAAATTTCAGTCAAACTACGTGACCTCTAGAAATATCGACATCTGGATTCCTGCAGATTATTCAGAGTCGAATAAGTATCCTGTGCTATATATGCATGACGGACAAATGCTCTTTGACCCTGAAAGCACCTGGAATAAGCAAGCATGGAATGTTGATGATGTAGCTTCTCATCTATTTGCAACTGGCAAGATCGAAGAATTTATTGTAGTGGGTATCTGGAATGGTGGGGCTACCAGACATTTTGATTATTTTCCCAATAAACCTTTCAAGTCGTTGTCAGAGGTAGAAAAAGACACAGTAACATCACAGTTGAAAGAAGCATCGATAAATAGTTTGGGTGTATTTAAGCCAAGTTCTGATGAGTACTTAAAGTTTATTGTGGAGGAGTTAAAGCCCTATATTGATGAAAACTATTCGGTACATACCAATAGAGAGAATACTTACATTGCTGGAAGTAGCATGGGTGGGTTAATATCCATGTATGCAATTTGTGAATACCCAGATGTATTTGGCGGTGCCGCTTGTTTATCAACTCACTGGATTGGAACGTTCAATCCACATAATAATCCTGTACCGGAGGCATTTTTAAACTACCTACAAAACAACCTTCCTAACCCAAATAATCATAAGATATATTTTGATTGTGGAGATCAAACCCTCGATAGTTTCTATCCGCAAATACAGAGAAAAGTAGACCAGATCATGATTGATAAAGGTTATGATAGAAGTAGTTGGATGACAAAATACTTTCCTGGTGAAAATCACAGTGAAAATGCCTGGAGTAAAAGACTAAATGTTCCTTTGGAGTTTTTGTTTGAAAAGAAATGATGGACAATTAAGTAATACTTAAAAATATCTTCTTATCAGCTGCTGGCCACTAAATACATCAAAATCAATACTAATGCTTAATTCGTGAGTGCCGTAATTGTTTCGCACCAATTGGGTGGTGGGCAATTCAAAAGAGTAGCCCAGCCTGATTTTATCATTGACTTCAAAGAGCCCAAAGAGGCCTACACCACTCATATTGCGCACAATCACACCTGCCCAGATCGCCTCACCCAAGAGCAGGCTCGAAGAAAGATCTAATGACAGTGGGTTGTTATCTACATATCTTAAAAGACCAGTAAATTTAAGTTTGACCGCAGTGCTTGGGAATATCATAACGCCTCCCGACAGGTAGTAATGTTTTCTATAGCGCGTACTAGTGGTGGATCCGTCATGTACCTCAACATTTAAGATTCTTGGTACTGATGCACCGATAAAAAATCTTTCACCGAGAAGCATGAGCCCTGCCCCAAAATTGGGTTCGGTAAAATTTTCCTCGGTGGGTAGGAGGTCAGGATCATCAAGGTACTCCAGGTTGAGATCAAGGTAATTGTATTTGTAATTAATCAAGCCTGTTTGAAGCCCCATACTCAATCTTGTATTGACACCCACATCTAGTATATAGGCATAAGCTGCTTGTATTTCGATATTTTCGTTTACGCCAAAGCGATCATAAATAGCAGTGAGGCCTGCGCCTACCTTGCCTCTTAAAAGCGAAGTAGAGCCTGTGAGCGTATTGGTAACGGGAGCCCCATCTACACCGGCCCATTGCACCCTTGAGATGAGACCAATGGATAACCGCTCATAGATGCCAGCATAAGCAGGGTTGATCATCAACTGATTAAATTGGTATTGATTATATAGCGGGTCTTGTTGAGCCACAACCGAAAATGACCAAAGAAGGGATAATATGGTTAAAATCCGTTTCATCTCCTCAATACAAAAAAGCCTGATTTTACTTCACTTCCCGTATCTATCGCGTAGTAATAGGTGCCGTTATCAAGTGTTTGATTACTGCCCACATTGCTCTCCCCGGTAAACACAATATCGGCATTGTTGTAACCTGAGGCCTCATAGACAAGGTCACCCCAACGATTGTAGATGTTCACTGTATTGGAAGGGTACTCTTCGATGTTTATGATTTTAAGAAAATCATGTTTGCCATCCTGAGTTTCTGGCGTGATCACATTGATTACGCTGATTTCGGTGCCGGGAGTACTTATAATTCCTGCATAGCCCACTGTAAACAAAGAGCCTGTAGCAGGTTCAGCACTTGTTACATCTCCGGCAATATTGTCACCTGAAAATGTTGAAGCCCCCAGGCTTGAATAGGTGGCGGATGAACCGTTTTGCTGCAAAACAATAGCTTCATTCATTTCCTCTATAAAATCGAGGTCGACAATTGGCAGTGTAATTAAGCTACCATCAAACTGGCCCTCTTCTACTTCAAATGACCAGGCATAATCTGCAATGGCGGAAGCTTGATTACTTTCAAATGTGCTAACCGGATTAGGCTCCAGGGCTTCAAAACCGGCTAAAGTATTAATATTAGAGACGCCATTTAACCTTACGGGAAGGTAAGTAGAGCTAGTTCCAATAGGAAAAAAGCTTTCCTCACTAAGGTGAATAAATAATGGACCGGCTATATACGATTGCTGCGTACCGCCTGAAACAGAAGCATTGTCTTCTATGATTATTCTAGCTCCGTTTTCAGAAACTAATATGCCATCTTGCAAACTTAGGTCATCATTAATGGTGATATCTGCCTGAAATATTTTATTGCCACCACCTCTGATAATCAAGCGTTCAAATGACTGAGCATTGTGATTTACAATCTGATCACCAGCACTATTTAGAGTAAAATCACCGGTTCCTGCATCGTAAGTGCCATTATTTTGCCAGGCCCCGGAGATCAATAAATTTCCATTATTGATGATGGTGCCGTTATTGGTAGCGTTTTCTCCGATAGATAATACCGTGTTTGATTTCACACTGATGGTCATGCCATTATTAAATAAGCTCTGTGCAGAGCTTTGCGCGAAAACTCCACTAATAAACAGGCCGATATAAACGATGCGGTTCATCTTATTTTGTGGTTTCCATAATCAGTCGGCCACTCCAGTTGCTTTGTATGGGGTCTCCAATTATATCTCCGGCTTTTGTACTGTTGATACCCAACTGCACACGTTCGTTAGGAAATAGAAGTAAGTCTACAGAAAAAGAGAAACTGGCAATGTTTTCTGACGATGTCATTAGAATCAAGTGTTCTGGTACGTTATCTACCAACACATAAAACTCACTATCAGCACCGGAATCTACATTAAGCGTTAAAGTGCCTGAGAAATTATATATACCTTCAAATGGAGCAATGAATGAGCTGGCACCATCAAAATCATTATTGAGATCATAATCCACATTTTCAAATATGATAAGAGAAACACCTCCTGTAAGCGCGTGATCTTTACCCACACCAGAGCGAAAAGCGGCTAATTCTGAGATTAAAACAGAACCACCTCCATTGGAAAGGTTGATGCTATTCCCTGATTTACTTAACAATTGTATTTCATTTGAGGGACTATTGTCGTTGTCCGCTACACTTATAACCGTGCCTGATCCACCGCTAATATTTATGGTCCTGTCAGTACCATTCACAACAGAAGATAGATCTTGTATTTCGTTTGTTGGGCTGGCATCTGCGTCATTTACATCATCACCATCAGAGAGTCCGGTGGGT
>NZ_SMMD01000667.1 GCF_009711475.1 Fulvivirga aurantia | reverse complement strand
CAGTAGGCTGTTTTTGCTTTTCAATAATATGGTTGTGATAATATTGAAGATTTGGGTCAATACTGACTTCAATTACTCGCTCTCTACTATTTCTCCGAATTTCAAAGACTGATGGCTCATTCATAAGCGGCTTATATTCCTCAGGTTTATTACCATCGATAGAATTGATTTCGTCATTCACAGAAAAGAATTCCTGACCGATAGAGCCTGGTGCAATCTGTAAGATTTTCAGTTTAGACGCTTCATTAGAGACACCACGCAGCCCGAGATATCTTGTGAGAAAATTTTCATTTGGAATTTGGACTAAATTGCAGCCAACAAAACCCAGTAATTCATCTACCAAATCGTACTTGTCTCGGGCGCCAAAAACATAATCCTTGAAAAATGCATCCAAACTTTCTCCATATATAGCTTCACAGTAAAGTTTTATCTCTTCGAGACTATAACCAACCTGAGTTTTCCCGTGCTTTTCCCATAAAAGATGCAGCACATCGTCTAAGGACTTTTCTGAAGATGTCTGTTTTCTAATAATGAGATCAAGACATAACGCGATCATTGCTCCTTCTACATAAATCGAGCTTTTTTTGTGAGGAGCGCCCTGTACATATCCGTCAATCCACAAATTGAGAGAAGAAGTGATTACCGATTCGTTCAGGCGGCCATAATTCCAGAAATGTCTGTTAAATAGAGTGTTTAGCTCATCAAAATACCATTGGGTATCAAAAACTTTACCTCTGCATAAATATAAATCACCATAATAAGTGGTAAATCCTTCAGCAACTAAGCCTGTAGGAAATGTAACTTCGCGAGAAAAGTCATATGGCATCATCTCCTTCGGTCTTATTTTTATAATATTCCAGGCATGAAACAACTCATGAGAGCTTACGCCTAAAAGTTCACTATACAATTTGCCCTCTCCCACTTCATTTCCAGGGCCTAAACAAATAACTGTTGATTTAGCATGCTCAACGCCATGGTAGTGCTTGTATGGGAGAATGAGTAATAAAAAGTGATATTCATCTTCAGGAAACTCCCCTAAAGAACTAATTTGAGCTTCACTGAACTTCTTAAAGTCTGAAGTAAGCTGTTTGAGGTCAATATTATGCACTCCATAAACCCAAATATTAAATTGAGTTTCGCCAACATTATAAGATTTGAGGTCGATATTTTTTGAAGCCATCAAAGGGCTGTCGACCAGTTCGTAAAAATCAGTGCTTTCAAACACATGATGTGAGTTAGAGAGTGCACAAGCTACTTCATACTCAGAAGGTATGTTAATGGAAACCTTACATTTTGATTGAGTGGTTTTAGGGCTATACATCAAGCAGTTTATAAAATTAATATAGATTAGCTCTTCATCATAGTAGCTATTACCGGCATCCATGGCAAAAGCATAATACTCATACTTAACAGTAACATTCTTAGTTTTTCTAGTGTCTACAGTCCATCGATTGGCATCGGTCTTATCATATGAGAGGGAAGTATCGTTGTCATCAAAAAAGCTTACACTGCGTAAGTTTTTACTGTAATTGGCGGCTTCATATCTACCGGGGCGCCACAGTGGCAACACCAATTCTAGAGTGTCATCAGGCGCTGAGAGCGATAATGTAATTTCTAGTAAATGTTCAAGAGGATTAGCCAGGTGTATAGTATATTGCATCGGGAGTAAGTTTAATGTCAAACAAATCTAGACTACAGTTTGCAATTTTAAAAAAGCGCTGTATCTTTGCAGCCCGATTCAAATTATAGAGGAATTCATACTTCTTCAATTGAAGAGTAAAGCAAGATACAATGAAAAGAACATTTCAACCTTCGAAGAGAAAAAGAAAAAACAAGCACGGTTATAGAGCTAGAGCTGCTTCTGTCAATGGAAAAAAGGTATTAGCCAACCGTAGAGCAAAGGGTAGAAAGAAACTTACAGTTTCTGACGAAAAGACACACAAGTAATCTGGTAGTACTGTTGTTGGCTCGTGTTTTTTCAGATAATTTATTTGAGAAAATAGCTTAAATGAGCAGCACTTTTAAAAAAGCCGAAAAGCTTTCCAGTAAAAAATTAATTCAGGAACTCTTCTCCAAGGGTTCCTCTTTTTATTTATACCCGTTTAAGGTCTTGGTGCTCCCTCAAAGCGATAAAAATCAGTCGCCTCATCAGTTGCTAATTACGGTACCCAAAAGAAATCATAAGACCGCGGTAGCGCGTAACAGGATTAAAAGACAAATCAGGGAGGCCTATCGACTTAACAAGCAACTGTTAGATGTAGATAAAACACTCCTTATTGCATATATTTATACTGCCAAAGAAGTGTCAGATTATCACAAGCTTGAGAAAGCCTTAATAAGTTTGCTTTCTAAAATAAATCAGGCTTACCAGTCTTAAATCAGAATGAGAAAATTAAGAATACTCATAGCGACCATTTTGCTGCTTTCAGTAATTGCAATTGCTGCAAAAGAGCCTGCCGAAAGATATTTTCAGATAGCCAAAAACCTCGATATTTTCGCCACCTTGTTTAAGGAAGTCAATGCATACTATGTAGATGAGGTAGATCCAGATAAACTTATCCGTGCCGGTATCGATTCAATGCTGGCCTCACTTGATCCTTATACAAATTATATTCCCGAAGAAGATATAGAGTCATTTAGAACAATGACTACAGGCCAATATGCTGGTATTGGAGCGCTAATAGGTCGGGTAGAGGGCAAAATACTAATTACAATGCCTTACGATGGTTTTGCTGCCCATGAGGCTGGACTAAGAATCGGAGACCAATTGTTAGAGATCGATGGAGAAGATGTAAAGGACTTTGAGATTTCAGAGATTAGCGCTTTACTTAAAGGGCAGGTTCGTACCCAGGTTGAGGTTACAGTAAAAAGATATGGTGAAGCCAATCCTATTAAATTTAGTATTCAAAGGGAAAAGATTACGGTCAACAATGTGCCCTACTATGGCTTGGTTACACCCCAGATCGGTTACATAAGACTTGAAGATTTTACAACTAATGCTGGTAAGGAGGTTGAAAAGGCGGTAAAAGATCTCAAAAACCAGGGAGCGGAAAAACTTATTCTTGATTTAAGAGACAATCCAGGAGGCCTTTTAAGCGAAGCGGTAAACGTTTCAAATGTATTTATTCCAAAAGGTAAAGAGGTAGTTTCTACCAAAGGAAAAGTAACCGAATGGAATAAAACATATAAAACCCTAAACAATCCCGAAGACACTAAAATACCACTGGTAGTTTTAGCAGATGGAGGTAGTGCATCCGCCTCTGAAATTGTCAGTGGTGTAATTCAAGATTATGACCGGGGTATACTTCTCGGCACCAAAACGTTTGGCAAGGGTTTGGTGCAGACAACCAGACCGCTTACTTACAACTCTCAACTTAAGGTCACAACTGCCAAATACTATATTCCAAGTGGAAGATGTATCCAGGCTTTAGATTATGCGCATAGAAATAAAGATGGCAGCGCAAGTAAAGTACATGATTCCCTTAAGGTTGAGTATAAAACCAAAAATGGCAGAAGAGTTTATGATGGAGAAGGGCTCTCTCCTGATATTAAGGTAATATATCAAAACTACGCTACTATCACAGAAGTACTAGTTCGCAAAGGGCTTATTTTTGAATATGCCACCATCTATGCTTATGAAAATGAAGTAGGAGCCGATCCGACAAAATTTCAATTCTCAGATGAAGATTATGATAGGTTTGTCACTTGGCTGGTAAATAAAGATTATTCATACACAACTGATGTTGAGAGAAGAGTTAAAGAGCTCGAGAGTTTATCAAAAGAAGAAAAGTATTACAATGATATTAAGGTACAGTTGAGTCAACTCAGAAAAGAAATAGCTAGAAGTAAGCAAAATGACCTTATCGATTTTAAAGAAGAGATAGTGCAATTATTAAGAGAAGAAATTCTCACGAGAAAATTTTTACAAAAAGGAGCTATCGAAGGTTCGTTTCAACACGATAAGCAGATACAAAAAGCAGTAAATGTGTTAAATGATCAATCTCTTTATCAGAAAACCCTGAGCTCTAATTAATGGCACTAATCCTAAGCATTGAAACAGCAACAAATGTTTGCTCCGTAGCAATTCATAAAGAAGGCAAGCTTTTAGCCAATCAGTCACTCCATATTGCTCAATCTCATTCAGGCTTGTTGGTCCCTGTTATTCAAACCCTTCTCAATAATTGTGATCTCCAAAAAGATCAGTTAGAAGCGGTGGCACTGTCTAAGGGGCCGGGCTCGTATACAGGTTTGCGTATTGGCACTTCCACAGCAAAGGGTCTTTGCCAGGCACTAGAGATCCCATTGATTGGAGTCAACACCTTAGAAGCCATGGCAGCTCAGGTCACACAATTTGCAAACCAGGCAGACATATTGTGTCCCATGTTAGATGCAAGAAGAATGGAGGTTTATTGTATGCTACAAAATAAGAAAGGTGAAACCATTCAAGAGACACAACCCGTTATCATAGAAGAATCAAGTTTCAACGATTTATTAGATAGCAACAAAATGTATTTTTTTGGAAATGGAGCTGAAAAGTGTAAAGCCGTGATTCAATCGAAAAATGCTGTGTTTATCAATGATGTAGAACCAGACGCTATTACTGTCGGAAGATTAGCATATCAACGATATATAAAAAACCAGTTTGAAGATTTGGCGTACTTCAATCCTTTTTATTTAAAAGACTTTAGAGTTACCAAACCAAAGGCAAAATAAATACGTTACCAAAAGTCGAACAGGAGCTATAAATACTTTAGAAAGAATGGCGCAGACAGGAGAGATAATAAACAGAGTTGAAAAAAGCCCTTTATTGACAATCAACCTTGAGGACTATTACCCACATGGAGAAAGAGTGCAGCTCGATATTGCACCATGGCTTTTTCAGGGTATGATTCTGAAAGAAAAAGACTTTAGGGCTGAAGTAAAAGAACACGACTGGTCAAAATACCAGGATCAATTTGTCGCTATCACTTGTTCCGCAGATGCTATTGTGCCAACTTGGGCCTATATGTTGATCGCTTCAAAACTTCAGGAGTATGCCAAAATGTTCATTTTTGGATCAAAGACAGAGTTAGAAAAAATTCTTTTTAAAAATTCTTTAGAAAAAATAAACCCGGAAGATTATACTGATAAGAAACTTGTAATCAAGGGTTGCAGTGATCTCAAAATCACGGAATTCGCTTATGTTGAGATAGTTAGGTTGCTAAAACCTGTAGCTTCCAGCATTATGTATGGCGAGCCATGCAGCACAGTCCCGATATATAAAGCACCTCGAAAGAAATAAATTCAAATTTTTTTACGTGGGGTATTGTGGGTAATAAAAAAGTTATTAC